>JBBSKR010000110.1:0-11083 GCA_038256135.1 Flavobacteriales bacterium
GGATCCGGATATAATCGACACCTTACCGGTTTCGGATACCATCATGCCAGATAATACCAAAACGGATATATTACAGGATACGATAGGGTCACCGATTAAACAGTAGCCCTATTAAAAAGGCAACGCTAAAGTGATCACTTAGAAATTCGTGGTAAAGAACGAGTTATTATGTTTCAAGACATCTCGACTGCGCTTTCGATGACCTATAGCCGAATCTAGACCAATATCTCAAAAGATAGCCCTATTTAAGGTACTGTAAACTTTTGGAGTTTTGAAGTTATACGTACTCCTTAAGAATACCGATAAGCGTATTGGCATCTTGCTCACCACTCTGGCGCCAGACCATTTCACCCTTTTTGTAGATCATTAAGGTTGGTAAACCTTTCACACGCAAAGCTTGGGAAAGTTCCTTATTCTTATCCACATCGATTTTAATAACCTTTCCCTTATCGCCTAAAGCTGCGGCAACATCCCTAAGCACTGGATGCATTGCGGTAGATTGTTCATTCCACTCGGCATAAAAATCTAGAAGAACCGGCACCTTTAAATCTATAAGCTCACCAAATTTGGACATATGAAATGCTTTACTAAGTTAGCCAAATGTAATAAAAATTGTTAAAATACTACCCTTGGCAACGTTTTTGTAGCACCATTATAGGGTTAAAGTCATGTTAATGTCTTTTTTCGCAAGGTAATCACGGTTATTTCTGGCCATATTCCTACGCGACCTGGGTAGCCTAAAAACCCAAAACCCCTGTTTACGTTAATGAATTGTCCCATCTCCTTATAAATTCCCGCCCAATACTGATACCGCCATTTAACAGGGCTCCATTTGATCCAGCCGGGAATTTCAATTCCGAACTGCATCCCATGGGTATGCCCACTTAAGGTCAAATGATAATGATACGCATCATTGATTACCTCCATTTCCCAATGGGAAGGATCATGGCTCATTAATATCTTGAAATCATTTTTGTTGATCTGGGAAGCTGCTTTCTTGAGGTCACCTGCCTTTTTGAATCCGCCTTTACCCCAATTTTCAACCCCTACCAATGCAATTTTGTCTTCGCCTTTACGTAAATATCTGTGTTCGTTGAGCAATAAATCAAATCCTATTTTTTTCTGCAAGTTTTTTAAATCCTCAAGATTTTGCATTTTAAGCTCCTCTGTTTCCCATGGAATATAATCTCCGTAGTCGTGGTTTCCCAATACTGAAAATTTACCATCCTTCGCATACAAGGTACTGAACAAATCTGCCCATGGAAGCATTTCGGTAGTCATATTGTTCACCATATCACCGGTGAACAAAAGCACATCGCTCTGCTGTTTATTGATGAGATCCACGCCATATTCGATCATCCTACGATTATCGAAACTACCACTATGGATATCTGAAATTTGGGTAATCTGATACCCATCGAAACTGTCGGGAAGGTCATCAAACTCCAAATCATATTTCAGGACCTTAAAATTGTATTTGCCTTTGTACATGCCATATAATAGGGCCCCAAAGGGTATAGAAGCTATACCGAGCGCAATGAGGCTTAAAAAGCGCCTACGTGCCGGCAAATTGAAACTTTTGCCAACGCCAAAATATTTCTGGTAGAGTCCAGTAAGTACCCTAAATAAATCTTCGGAAAACAAAAAAATGATGGTAATGATGTTAAAGGTGAGTATGGTCAATAAAAATCCGAAGGCATAACTTTTAGGGATACTCAAAACCCTACCGGACTCCTCCCCGGCCGTAAATTGATAGATAAAATTGACCAACACGGATAATGATATAATAATATATAGGTAAGACCACCAGGGTTGTTTAGCTATCGTTTTTAATGCTTGTAATACATAAAAACCCAGTGCTATATACACTAGGGTAAAAATAATCCAACGCGTCATTCGTAAATTTTTACAAAGATATCCGTAAAGAAGTGGGTTTGGTGCTTATTTGCATTTTATTTAACCTTGCTTACAACGGTTGTAATGTGCTCCAACCTAGAAACTGAAATATGATCATCACTTAAAAAATCCACAGAATTCATTGAAACATTTGGTGCCTTGTGTAAAGTCTTAATCATTTCGGTTCCCGATAAATGCACTACCTTAAAACCCCTTTCCACAAATAATCCAATATTATCACCCTTAATACCAGCGCCTGGCATTATCTGCAATGTGGTAGTCTTTTCGTTCAAGTCGGTCAACAATTCAATTCCTTCTTCCGCTGATTTCCGTTGTCCTGAAGATAAAATATAATCTACCTCTAGATTCTCCAATTGCTTCATAGCTTTCACGGGGTCAGCGACCCAGTCAAATGCCCTATGAAACGTAAATTTCAAGTCACCGGATGCGGATTTCAATCTAAGCATATGTTCCATATTTAAATTGAAATCATTTGAAAGTGATCCGGAAACTATCCCATCAAAACCCATATCCTGACAAAGTGCAATATCCGTGAGCATAATTTCCAATTCCTTTTCGGTATATGTAAAATCACCACTCCTAGGACGAATAAGTACATGTACAGGAATGGATAATTGCTTTTTTACCGCTTTTAAAAGACCATACGAAGGTGTTAAACCCCCAACGGCCAATTCTGAACACAACTCAATACGGTCCGCACCTGCACGTTCTGCAATCAAGGCAGATTCCAAGGAATTAGCACAAACTTCTACCAGCATATTCTTATATTTAACGCCTCTAAAAGTAAAGAACCCAACCCATGAAAAGAAGAAAGTTCCTAAGAAATTCCAGCACGGTAGCTGCCGGGATTATTTCAGCGCCACTCTTGGCTTCCTGCAATGAACAATCCACCGCAAAAGAAACCGATGTAGCTCCAAACATTCCAATAGCCATTTGTACCTGGGATTTTGGAAACGCAACTGCAAAATCATGGGAAGTGTTAAAGGATGGCGGCAGTTCTTTGGATGCCGTACACCAAGGGGTAATGGTAGAGGAAAACGATTTGAACAATACTACCGTGGGTAAAGGCGGCAGACCTGATCGTGATGGCAATGTGACCCTGGATGCATGCATTATGGACAAGGACGGAAATTGTGGAGCAGTTTTGGCGATGCAGCATATTGCCAACCCCATTTCGGTGGCAAGAAAGGTGATGGAAGAAACACCCCATGTAATGCTTGCTGGACAGGGTGCGGAACAATTTGCCTATGAGCAAGGTTTTGAAAAAACAGATTTACTTACGGAAAAGTCCAAACAAGATTGGTTGGAATGGAAAAAGACTTCCAAATACAAACCGATCATCAATATCGAAAACCATGATACTATCGGGATGCTGGCCATAGACGAGAAAGGGGATATTGCCGGAGCATGCACTACAAGTGGCATGGCCTATAAAATGGCAGGTCGTGTCGGGGACTCTCCCATCATCGGTGCCGGACTTTTTATAGATAATGAAATAGGTGGGGCGACTGCTACCGGTGTTGGCGAAGAGGTCGTACGAACAGTAGGTAGTTTTTTGATCGTAGAATTGATGCGCCAGGGAAAATCACCCCAAGAAGCCTGTGAAGAAGGCGTCAAACGTATTATCGCGAAAAACAAGGATAAGCAGGATTTTCAGATTGGCTTTATCGCTATTAATAAAAAGGGAGAAACTGGTGGCTATTGCATCCATCCGGGTTTTACCTTCAGAACCTATACCAAAGAAGGGCATGTCAATAATCAAGCGGGCAGCTATTTGGAAAGTTGATTTTTTATTTCAATAATCACTAAATTCAAATCTAGGAACCACCTTTTTGTTTCCCTATCTATTTGTACTTTTAACAACTCAATTAATTTCCTGAAATGGCCGATCAAAAAAGACTCTTTTTGCTAGATGCATATGCATTGATATTCCGTGGGTATTATGCACTGATAAAAAATCCCAGAATCAATTCGAAAGGCATGGATACCTCTGCCATTATGGGTTTCATGAATTCTTTGTTCGATGTTATCAAAAGGGAGAAACCAGATCATTTGGCCGTATGTTTTGATAAAGGCGGAAGTGTGGAACGTACGGAAATGTATGAAGACTACAAAGCAAACCGAGATGAGACTCCCGATGCCATTCGTTTGGCAATACCTTACATTCAGGATATTCTTAAGGCAATGCATATTCCCAGTGTCATATTAGAAGGGTGGGAAGCAGACGATATTATTGGAACTTTATCCAAGCAAGCGGAGAAGGAAGGCTATAAAGTGTTTATGGTAACCCCCGATAAGGATTTCGGCCAATTGGTTTCCGAAAATATCTTCATGTACCGCCCCGCAAGAATGGGTAATGGCATCGAAATATGGGGAATTCCTGAAATACAAAAACGCTTTGGCGTAGAGCGACCAGAACAGGTCATTGATTACTTGGGGATGATGGGCGATGCCAGTGACAATATTCCCGGGCTCCCTGGCGTGGGGGACAAAACGGCCAGAAAATTTATTGCCGAGTTTGGCAGTATGGAAAATTTGTTGGCCAATACGGATCAGTTGAAGGGAAAGATGAAGGAGAAGATTGAGGAGAACAAGGAATTGGGTATCCTCTCTAAAAAATTGGCTACCATTTGCATTGATTGTGATGTGACGTTCAATGCTTCCGATTATGAACTTTCCATACCCGATTTTGAAAAAGTCCAAGAAATTTTTGAGGAGTTGGAGTTTAGAAGGCTAAAAGATCAATTTATCAAAATATTCTCTGCAGATACAGAGGATAGTTCAACCCAAGTGACCAGTACGCCTACGGCCAAAAAACAGGCGCAGGATGCCGGATCAGGTCAATTCTCGCTTTTTGGAAGTACGGGAGATCTTCCTGCAACCATAAAAGACTATTCCAGTAGACAAACCATTAAGGATATACCGCATGCCTACCAAAGCGTTGCGCCTGGTATGGCCATGAAATTGTTCCTACAAAATTTGATGAAGCAAACCTCAGTCTGTTTTGATACGGAAACTACCGGATTAGATCCTTTAACCGCAGAACTGGTAGGTATTGCGTTTTCATGGGAAGCCACAAAGGGTTTTTATGTTCCTTTTCCTGAAATTAAGGAAGATGCTCAAAAATTGATTGAAGAACTTCGCCCATTTTTTGAAGCCGAGGAAATTGAGAAAATTGGACAGAATTTAAAATACGACATTAAAGTTCTTGACAAGTATAAAGTGGATGTAAAAGGCAAACTTTTCGATACCATGTTGGCCCATTATCTTATTAATCCAGATATGCGCCACAATATGGATGTTTTGGCGGAAACCTACCTCAACTACACTCCAATTTCCATCACGGAACTCATCGGTAAAAAAGGAAAAAACCAGTTGAGCATGCGCGACGTTCCATTGGAAAAACAAACGGAATATGCGGTTGAGGATGCGGATATCACGTATCAATTGGCGCAACATTTTAGACCGGAATTAAAGGAGGCGAACATTGAAAAATTATTCCAGGATATTGAAATTCCACTACTGCGTGTTTTGGCAGATATGGAATTGGAAGGCATCAATTTGGATGAAGAATTTTTAAATTCCCTGTCCTCGGATTTGAACAATGACATTGCCACCTTGGAAAAGAAGATTTACGAAGAAGCTGGTGAAGAATTCAATATTGGCTCGCCAAAGCAACTTGGGGAGATTCTTTTTGACAAATTGAAGCTGGTCGATAAACCCAAAAAGACAAAAACAGGTCAGTATTCCACTGCTGAAGATGTATTGTCCTATTTGGCAAAGGACCATGAAATCATTCAAAATGTTTTGGATTATAGGGGACTTGCCAAACTAAAGAGCACCTATGTAGATGCTTTACCAGAACAAGTAGAACCTTTAACTGGCAGGGTGCATACGGACTATATGCAGACCGTAGCGGCAACAGGCCGTTTGAGCAGTAATAACCCCAACTTACAGAATATCCCTATCCGTACGGAGCGTGGACGCCAAGTTCGTAAGGCTTTTATTCCAAGGGACGAGAATTATATTTTACTGGCTGCGGATTATTCGCAAATAGAATTACGAATTATTGCTGCCTTGAGCGAGGAAACTACGATGATCGAAGCTTTTAAAAACGGGGAGGATATTCATGCGTCGACCGCCTCCAAAGTATTTGATGTACCGTTGGATGGAGTTACCCGTGAACAAAGAAGTAATGCCAAAACGGTGAACTTCGGAATCATCTACGGGGTATCGGCCTTCGGGTTAAGCAATCAAACCGACCTCTCTCGATCCGATTCTAAAGAACTCATCGACACCTACTATAAGACCTACCCAAAACTGAGGAACTACATGAGCGAGCAGGTAGATTTTGCCCGTGAAAATGGCTATGTACAAACGGTTTTGGGCAGAAGGCGCTATTTAAAGGACATTAATGGAAGTAATGCCGTTGTTCGCGGAGCTGCAGAACGTAACGCGGTGAATGCCCCAATACAAGGTAGTGCAGCAGATATCATTAAAATCGCAATGATCAACATCCACAAAAAACTGGAAGAAGGCGATTACAAATCCAAAATGTTGCTACAAGTACATGATGAATTGGTTTTTGATGTGCATAAATCCGAGTTGGAAGCATTAAAAACAATGATCAAGTCTGAAATGGAAAATGCTTACACCATGGAAGTCCCGCTAGATGTTGAAGTGGGCATTGGGGATAATTGGTTATTGGCACATTGATTCTATTTTATTCAAGGTGTTAAACCTTCTTAAAATTACACGAAACCTATTTTAAAAGTCGTTAGGTATTTACTAGTCTATTGGACCTAATTGTAAATACTATGAAAAATCTTGTATTGTATTTCCTTTTCATGTTCACTATTCATGTTGGTTTTTCACAATCAAACCAACCTGAAATAAGTTTAAACACTAAGCGGAATACCGTAAAAGTATTCCCAAACCCTGCTACGAATGTAATTAATGTTTTAGGCCTTAAAAATGCCCAAAATGCGGCTATAAGTATTACCGATTGTTATGGTAACACTGTTATCTCCCATCAATGGAATATAAAGAATAATGCACTGAACATCCCTATAGTAAATTTAGAAAAGGGAATTTATCTAATCAGTATTCGATCAGAACACCAAAAAGTACAGACCAAATTTATTAAGCAGTAAAATCCCCACAAATGAAGGTAAGGGTAGAATGAGCCGAATTATTTATCTTCTATCTCTTTACAAAAATCAAATCTCCGCTATCCGCAAAGTCCGGAATTTCTAAATCTTTGGCATCTACGGTCATTACATCCCCGTTAATAGTTACATCGACAAGTACACTTTCTCCATTTGAATCCAATATGGTAACAACTTTACCGTCAAACGTATAGGTGCTGGATTCCACATCCGATTGTGTAGGGCATGGTACATCAAGACCTGTATTCGTGGCATTGATTTCTACATAGTTAGCCGAATTGGTAGCCCTAGCGGTCAAATCCTCATTGAACTGCAACGTCACGATATAACAATCCTTATCGGTTAAAACATCTAAGATTTGCTTGGCGAATTTTGCGTCATCACTTGCAGTATTGGAATCAATTATTAGCTCGGTAGCAACCCAGGTACCTAGTATGGCATTGAGTGCTACTTCCTCTTCCATAGCAGCATTATTCTTATCGGAACTACATGAACACAAAATTAAAATCATTCCTAAAAGGCAAAAAATATTCCTATACATAATCGTTACATTTGGTTAACAATCTTTTCAAACGAAAATATTGACATATTATTTCAAATATAAGGAACCACTTCAGTACTAGTGAGTTTTTCCTAAAAAATAAAACGATAGGTAGCTGGTAAAAGAAAGGTATGTCCTTTTCATTACCCAATTTATTACCCAATTCCCTGAATGTCCAAATTGTGGCATAAAGTTTCATATGTCGTCTCTAGATCCAAAAACAACTTGAGTCTACACTAAGAAAATATCCGAAGCAGAAATAAATTCCCATCTCAAAAGGAGATAAGATCATAAGATTGAACGAAAGCGACATCAGATGAAAAATGAACTACCTCGCAGCGCCATCGAGGTATCAGAAACAAAACCGCTGCAGTTCGACAAGCTCAGTGACCATGCTGCAAGAGCCAAGAAACTAGACTTTTTTTATCTTGGTTCTTGGTTATTGACTCTTAGTTCTTGGCATAGATACTTGATTGTAGCGACGCTAGACCAGAGGCAGAGCCTCGGGTAATTCCATTGATCAAAAGATTAACATTGGGGTAATAAAGGTCAAAAACAAATAGAAATTGAGCGCTAAATAAAAAAGTAAAAAATAAAGAAACAAGTATTTGCAATTCAAGTTAATAATCGTAGATTTGCAGCCCATTTGACGGGATTGATTAAAATAATAGTTAAAAATAGCAGTAGTGGATACATTAAGTTATAAGACCGTTTCGGCCAACAGAACAACTGTAAACAAAGAGTGGTTATTGGTAGATGCCGAAGGAGAAACATTAGGACGCTTGGCTTCCAAGGTTGCCTATTTGTTGAGAGGAAAGCACAAGCCGAATTTCACCCCTCACGTTGATTGTGGTGATAATGTAGTTATTATCAACGCCGAGAAAATTGTTCTTAGCGGTAACAAATGGTCAGAAAAAATGTATATCAGATACACTGGCTATCCAGGTGGTCAACGTACCACTTCAGTAAAACAATTATTGGATAAAAATCCAGAGGGTATTCTAGAAAAGGCCGTAAAAGGTATGTTGCCTAAAACAAGATTAGGCGCGGAACTTTTCAGAAACTTAAAGGTTTATGCCGGAAACACTCACGGACAAGAAGCTCAAAAGCCTACTGTAGTAAATTTAAAAGAGATTAAATAAGATGGAAGTAATTCATAAAATTGGTCGTAGAAAGACTGCCGTTGCCAGAGTATATATTTCTGATGGCAATGGGGACATTACCATTAACAACAAAGATTTAAGTGTATACTTCCCTACTGCTACACTTCAATACAAGGTAAAACAACCTTTTACCCTAACTGAAAGTTTGGATACCTATAACGTAAAGATAAATGTTCACGGTGGTGGTATTACTGGTCAAGCAGAAGCTATCAGACTTGCTATATCAAGGGCAATGTGTGAAATCGATGTGGAAAACAGGTCTATCTTAAAACCAGAAGGTTTATTGACTAGAGATCCAAGAATGGTGGAACGGAAGAAATTCGGTCAGAAAAAAGCCCGTAAGAAATTCCAATTCTCCAAACGTTAATTCATATTACGAAATTATCAGGCACCCTTTTACGGGTGCCTACTTTATATTTTTTTCATACCGGAACGAGTTCGGTATATTAACAAGTTCATTGAAAGTCCGATACGGACAATTAAAAATCCTTTAGTCCCTAACATTGAAGGTAAATTAGTTTAGCATCTAAATGGTGAAGGCTTTTGCGCATGCAGATACCACTTAACCATTGCTAATTCAAAAGAACGTAAACTAAATTTAAAATGGCGAGAGTCGAAGTAAAACAATTATTAGAAGCAGGTGTGCATTTTGGCCACCTAACAAGAAAGTGGAATCCAAACATGGCTCCTTATATCTACATGGAGCGTAACGGTATTCACGTTATCAATCTTTACAAAACGGTTGCAAAATTAGACGAAACCAATGAGGCCCTTCGGAAGATTGCAGCGTCTGGAAGAAAAATTCTTTTTGTAGCCACAAAGAAACAAGCAAAAGACATTGTTGCCGAAAAAGCAGCTAATGTAAACATGCCTTACATCACAGAAAGATGGCCAGGTGGTATGTTGACCAATTTCGTTACCATTCGTAAAGCGGTTAAGAAAATGGCTTCTATCGATCGTATGAAAAAGGACGGAACATTCCTTACCCTTTCCAAAAAAGAAAGACTACAAGTAGATCGTCTACGCGCAAAATTGGAAAAGAACCTAGGTTCTATTTCAGAAATGACACGTTTACCAGGTGCTTTGTTTATCGTAGACACCATGAGAGAGCATATTGCTGTTAAAGAAGCACAAAAATTGAATATTCCGATCTTCGCGATGGTCGATACAAATTCTGACCCTAGGGATGTAGATTATTTGATACCTTCCAACGACGATGCTTCCAAGTCCATTGATATTATCATGACCGAGGTTGCCAATGCCGTTGCTGAAGGTCTTGCAGAGCGAAAGTCTGAAAAAGGTGATTCACCAGAAGATAAATCTGAAAGTAAAAAGGAAAAAGCTCCGAAGAAAAAAGAAGCATTGGATAAACCAAAACCGACACCAGCCAAGGTAGATACCAGACCTGCTCCAGTTATTGCTAAGGTTCCCAATGTTGAAGTTGATGTAGAGGCTACCCAAGAAGCCGTTGCTAAAGAGGCGAAAACCAATGAACCCGTTGCCAAGGATAAAAAAGTTGAGGCCGACGACTTGACCAAAATAGAAGGAATTGGCCCCAAGGCTGCAGAAGCATTGGTTGCTGCAGGTATGTCGACATACGCAGACCTTGCAAAAGAAGACGCCGATGGCATCAAGGAAACCTTGACAGAAGCAAGTTCAAGAATGGCTCACTTAGACCCAACTTCTTGGCCAAAGCAGGCTAAGATGGCCGCCGATGGTAAGTGGGACGAACTTAAGGAATGGCAGGACAATGCCAAAGGTGGTGTTGAATAAACCTTACGTTTTTGAGATAAATAAATTTAAGAATAACCCTTAAAGGGTATACTAAAAGATAAAGAAATGGCAAATATTACAGCCGCAGAAGTAAATAGTTTAAGAAAAACAACGGGTGCAGGAATGATGGATTGCAAAAAAGCTTTGGTAGAAGCTGATGGTGATTTTGAAAAAGCAATTGAGATTCTTCGTAAGAAAGGTCAAAAAGTCGCAGCAAAAAGAGCAGATAGAGATTCTTCCGAAGGTGCGGCAATAGCAAAGGTAAATGACGCTCGCACCAACGGCGTGATCATCTCCCTAAATTGTGAGACCGACTTTGTAGCCAAAAACGAAACATTCGTGACATTGGCAACGGAATTGGCCGAAATGGCAATCGATTTTGAAACCAAAGAAGCTTTCTTGGCCGCTGATTATAAGGGAATGACGGTTCACGAAAAACTTATCGAACAGACAGGTGTTATAGGCGAGAAGATAGAAATAGGTAGTTTTGAAATATTAAGCGCTCCCTTTGTAGGTTCTTA
>JBBSKR010000111.1:0-11035 GCA_038256135.1 Flavobacteriales bacterium
AATTGCGCATCTGTATTTTGAATCCATTCATCCTTTTGAGGACGGCAACGGCAGAATAGGCAGGGCCATTGCAGAAAAGGCACTCGCACAGAGCATCGGCCGTCCTTTTCTGTTCAGTCTTTCCAAAGCCATTGAGCAGAACAAGCGAGATTATTATGATGCTTTAAATGCAACATATTATTCATTTCTAAGTCGATAAAGAAACGGCCCACCTTTGACTCCTATTTTCTTTTCGTCGGTATTTATAAGTATGTTCTTACTGTGTATACGCTTTCTAAAGTTTCTTTTATCAAATTTGAGGTTTAGTATTCTTTCAAATACTAATTGAAGTTCGGGCAAAGTGAATTCATTGGGCAAGAGTTCTTTTATGAGCAATTGGTCATTTAGATTTTTTTTTAAAAATTCATGTGCATCATGGATGAGTTCTAAATGGTCAAAACCCATTTCTTTGGGCAAATCACCAATGTCAAACCACTCCATGCCCAAAACATTGTTTTTTAACCTTAATGGATGGTTTTTAGGATTGACCAGTGCATAAAAGCTTATGGTGATGACACGTTTTATGGGATGCCTATTTAAATCACCGTATACTTTAACCTGTTCGAAATGTATGTTGTCCAGTCCGGTAAGAATGCTTAGAACTTTTCTGGCGCAATCTTCCAGCTTTTGACCCTCCTTCATAACCCCTCCGGGTAATAGCCAACTTTCTTTTAAATATCCAACCTTCCTTTTGGTAAGCAATACCTTCAATTTCCCTTCCAAATAACCAAATATGATGATGTCCGTGGTGATGGAGCACTCGAAAGAATCTTTCGTTACCTGAGTGTTATCTGAGCGTTCTTCTTGTGTCATAATCGATTTTGAAATAGAATTTTCGAAAGTATAGTTATTTTTCTTTTTTAAACAAAAAAAGTACTACTTTAGTTTCTGTGTAATAAGTACACAGAATAAAAAATTAACCTAAATCCGTATTTCCATTATTATGGATTCGACAGAAAAGGAATTAAAAGGTAAAGTGGTCGTGATAACGGGTGCTGGTGGAGTATTATGCAGCACTTTGGCGGAAGCCCTTGCGAAACAAGGTCATAAAATTGCGGTTTTAGATTTGAAAAAAAAAGCTGCTGAAAAAGTGGCGAACGAGATTGTCTTTAATGGAGGTACTGCTATAGGAGTAGTTGCTAACGTATTGGAAAAGGAATCTTTGGAAGCAGCAAAAAAAGAAATAAACGATCAATTTGGTTTTTGTGATATCTTAATTAATGGAGCCGGGGGTAACCATCCTTTAGGTACTACCAGTAATCCCTTTTTAGAACCGGAAGATCTAAAGAATGAAACTGAAGGTTTTAAGACTTTCTTCGATTTGGATACGGCAGGTGTACAATTTACATTTAATCTAAACTTTATCGGTACACTTTTACCGACTCAAGTGTTTGCTAAAGACATGGTGGGAAGAGCTGGTTGTAGCATCTTGAACATCTCTTCAATGAATGCATGTACTCCTTTAACTAAAATTCCTGCTTATAGCGGGGCGAAAGCTGCAGTGTCAAACTTTACGCAATGGCTGGCAGTGCACTTTTCGAAAGTAGGCATTCGCGTAAATGCCTTAGCTCCCGGTTTTTTTCTCACCGATCAAAACAGGGCTTTATTAACAGAAAGCGATGGTTCGTTGACTCCCAGAGGAAATACTGTTATAGGTCAAACTCCTATGGGGCGTTTTGGAGAACCGGAAGATTTAGTTGGTACCACCTTGTGGCTTTGTAGTGGAGGAGCGTCTTTTGTAACTGGCATTGTAGTTCCTATAGATGGAGGTTTTAGCGCCTTTAGCGGCGTATAAATTAAAAATATGAACGAATTAGAACAAACATGGCGCTGGTACGGACCTAAGGACCCGGTTCCGTTATCGTATGTCAAAATGGCCGGGGCCACTGGGGTGGTCAGTGCACTCCATCATATTCCCAATGGGGACGTATGGCCCGTCTCGGAGATAGAGAACAGAAAGAGGGAGATTGAAAGCAATGGTCTCACTTGGTCGGTAGTGGAGAGTGTACCTGTTCATGAGGATATAAAAAAAAGAACAGGTGATTACTTGAGATACATAGCTAATTATAAGGAAAGTATTGCCAATATAGGAGTCTGTGGTATTGATACTATATGCTATAATTTTATGCCCGTATTGGATTGGACCCGTACGGATCTTTCCTTTGAATTGCCCGATGGTTCGAAGGCACTTCGCTTTGATGCAACAGAGTTTGCCGCCTTTGAGCTACATGTGTTAAAACGCCCCGGTGCAGAAAAAATTTATTCTACAGAACAAAAGAAAATTGCAAAATCCGTTTACGATAAAATGTCAGCGGAGGCAAAAAGATTGTTGGCCCAAAACATTATTGCTGGCTTGCCTGGAGCAGAGGAAGGATATACCCTGAAACAATTTCAACTTGTCCTTGACACGTATAAGGAGTTGAGTAGTGATGGATTAAGGGAAAATCTACATCATTTTATTCAGAAAATTACACCGGTAGCAGAGGATGTCGGGGTTTTGCTTGCTATCCATCCAGATGATCCACCATTCCCAATATTGGGACTACCGCGAGTTGTGAGTACAGAAGACGATGCGAATCAACTCTTGGATGCTTACAAGAGTCTTAATAACGGGTTGTGCTTTTGCACAGGTTCCTATGGGGTGCGCAAGAACAACGACCTTTTGGGAATGGTAGAAAGAATGGGTGACCGTATCAATTTTATCCATTTGAGAAGTACGAAAAGGGATGGATTGGGTAGTTTCCATGAAGCCGACCACCTGAACGGTGATGTTGACATGTACAGTATTATGAAAGCACTTTTAAGGGAACAGCAAAAAAGAATAGAATCGGGAAGACAGGATGTGAGAATGCCCATGCGTCCCGACCATGGCCACCAAATGCTGGATGACCTTTATAAGAAAACGAACCCAGGATATTCTGCCATTGGACGTTTGCGCGGACTGGCGGAACTAAGAGGGCTGATGTTGGGAATTCAAAAATCCATTGGGTCATGAGTTTTATACACGCTAATTTTTTGTTGGAGAGCAGCTATGCGGAAGAACTTTACCATAGCTATGCGAAAGTTATGCCCATCATCGATTATCATAACCATCTGCAACCTGAAAAAATTGCCAGTGACCATCGGTTTGAAAACCTTACATCCGCGTGGTTGAAAGGAGACCATTATAAGTGGCGCGCAATGCGGACTTTGGGTATCGATGAAAAGTATATTACAGGTGATGCCCCGGATCAGGAAAAATTCAAAAAGTGGGCGGAGACCGTTCCTTATACCATAAGAAATCCTTTGTACCATTGGACCCACCTGGAGCTGCAGCGGTATTTTGGAATTGACGAGCTCTTGTCGGGGAGCAATGCAAATGAGGTCTATCTGAACACTCTGGAGCAGTTGCAGGAAAAAGGCCATAGTACATTAGGACTGTTACAACGTATGAACGTTGAAATGGTCTGCACGACTGATGATCCGATTGATGATTTAAAACACCATCAGAATGCAAAGGAGATTAAAACTGTTCCCAAAATGTTACCAGCTTTTAGACCGGATAAAGCCTATGCTGTTGAAGATACTGTTGGTTTCAGGTTGTATCTGGATAAATTGGAAGAGGTCTCAGGAGTCTGTATCAAGATTTATGAAGACCTATTGGCTGCATTGATGGACAGGATTTCGTATTTCCATACCAATGGATGTCGTCTCTCGGACCATGGGCTTGAACAGCTTTATTTTTTTAAAATGGGAAGCTTTTCCATAGCTGCTATTTTCAATAAAATCATAGGAGGCAAAAAATTGGAACTGGATGAAATAAATTACTTCAAGTTCGAGACATTGGTTCATCTTTGTCGCGAATATCATAGGCGCGGTTGGGTACAGCAGTTCCACCTAGGGGCATTGCGGGGAGTCAATAGACGTAAATCTTTGGAACTTGGCGCGGACATGGGCTTTGATTCCATTGGTGATTTTGATCAGGCAAAGGCGTTAGGAAGTTTTTTAAGCCTTTTGGATGCTACTGACCAGCTTACAAAAACGATTCTATATAATCTCAACCCCTCCCAAAACGAGGTTTTCGTTACTATGGCGGGCAATTTCAACGATGGCACCATAAAGGGAAAGGTACAGTATGGATCCAGCTGGTGGTTTATGGACCAATTGGACGGAATGGAAAGACAAATGAACGCACTTTCCAATATGGGGCTGCTTAGTTGCTTTATAGGAATGCTGACCGATTCAAGGAGCTTTCTGTCCTTGCCAAGGCACGAGTATTTCAGGCGGTTGCTGTGTAACCTTCTTGGCGAGGATATGAAAAAGGGACGCCTTCCAATTGATATGCCCCAAATAGGTAAAATAGTACAGGATATCTGTTATAACAATGCCAAGGAATATTTTAATTTTTAAGACAACCTTCAATCCAATAGAATAATGAAAAAAGTAGTAACCTTCGGTGAGATCATGCTTCGATTGTCACCACCAGGATTTTTAAGATTTTCACAAACCGATGAATTCGATGTCGTATATGGCGGAGGGGAGTCCAACGTTGCCGTTTCTTTGGCCAATTACGGCGTACCTGTAGATTTCGTGACCCGTTTGCCCAAGAACGATATCGGGGAATGCGCGATGATGGAAATGCGCAAAAGGGGAGTAGGTGTAGATAAGATCGTGTATGGTGGGGACCGTTTGGGCATTTACTTTTTGGAAACCGGGGCGGTAAGCCGTGGCAGTAAAGTGATCTATGATCGGGCCCATTCGGCGATTGCCGAAATTGAACCGGGAATGATCGATTGGGATGACGTTTTTGATGGGGTGGAATGGTTCCACTGGACGGGAATTACACCCGCCATTTCACAAGGAGCTGCCGATGTCTGTTTAGAGGCCGTTAAGGCTGCGGATAAAAAAGGAATTACCATTTCGACCGATTTAAATTATCGTGCCAAGCTTTGGCAATATGGAGGTGATCGCGAAAGGATAATGACCGAATTGACTTCCTACTGTGATGTTATCCTGGGCAATGAGGAAGATGCCGAAAAGCATTTCGGAATCCATCCCGAAGGATTGGATGTCCATAAAGATGGTGCGGATGTAAAGGGCGATGCATTTCTATCGGTCTGTAAACAAATGATGGAAAAATTCCCAAAGGCAAAAAAAGTAATTACGACCTTAAGAGGTTCCATTTCGGCATCGCACAATACCTGGGCAGGTGTGCTATGGGACGGGAATAAATTGTATGAAACCCGTCAATATCAGATTACCGATATCGTGGATCGGGTCGGTGGTGGGGATTCCTTTATGGGAGGGCTCATTTATGGATTGTTGAAATATCCCGGAAACGACCAGAATGCTTTGGATTTTGCGGTTGCAGCATCCTGCTTAAAGCATACCATTAAGGGAGATGCCAACTTGGTAAGCATAGCTGAGGTAGAGAAATTAATGGGAGGTGATGCATCCGGTAGGGTAGCCCGATAACAAAATAATAGTTCTGTCCGTTCGAGCGCAGTCGAGAACGTACACCAACAACGAACAACGAAGAACGGACAACGAACAACGAAGAACGAACAACGAAAAACGGACAACGAACAACGGACAACGAACAACGAAAAACGGACAACGGACAACGAAGAACCAACAACGATATAAAGTATGGCACAATATTCAAGATTAGAGGTAGCGGCGGTAATGATGGAAACGGGAATGGTCCCTTTGTTCTATCATCCGGATATCGGACTTGGTAAAAAGGTAATGAAGGCCTGTTATGACGGTGGGGCAAGATTGATGGAGTTTACCGCCCGTGGTGATTTCGCTTCTGAAGTTTTTCTGGAACTGAACAAATATGCGGTAAAGGAACTACCGGGCATGATCATGGGCGTCGGTTCCATTACCGATGCCGCTGCGGCGAGCATGTATATGCAAATGGGCGCCAATTTCATCGTCACGCCATCCCTGCGGGAAGATATCGCTATGGTCTGCAACAGAAGAAAGGTACTATGGTCCCCGGGCTGTGGTACCTTGACCGAGATCAATAGGGCGGAGGAACTCGGTTGTGAGATTATCAAACTATTCCCCGGTTCCACCTACGGTCCCGGATTTGTAAAGGCCATCAAAGGACCACAACCCTGGACCAGTATTATGCCCACCGGAGGTGTGAGCACGGAGGAAAGTAATCTAAAAGGGTGGTTCGATGCCGGCGTAACCTGTGTGGGTATGGGCTCACAATTGATCAGCAAGGATATATTGGCGAACAAGGATTATAAATTACTTGAACAAAGGGTATCGGATACGCTAGCGCTTATCAAAAGGATAAAAAATAACGAATAATAATGAAATCCAAAAGCGTTCTTTTCCTATTTATTTTCGCCATGGCACTTCTTGGATGTTCAGGCGAGAATTCCACCAAGACCTTAAGATTGGGACATGGGTTGGACGTGAGCCACTCCGTACATAAGGCCATGGTGAAGATGGCGGATGATTTAATGGAACGCTCCGGTGGTAAGCTAAAGCTCAAAATATATCCCAGTCAACAATTGGGAACGGAGCGGGAATGTCTGGAACTGTTGCAAATAGGTAGTTTGGACATGACCAAGGTGTCCGTAGGGGTCTTGGAAAACTTTGCGCCCAAGATGAAAGTGCTGGGACTTCCCTTTTTGTTCAGGGATCGGCAACATTCTTTTACCGTTCTGGATGGCGCAATAGGTCAAATGTTATTGAACGACGGGGAAAAATATTGGCTGAAAGGTTTAGGGTATTACGATGCCGGCAGTCGCAGTTTCTACACCATGAGCAAGCCGATAATGGAACCTGCCGACCTGGAAGGTCAGAAAATAAGGGTAATGGAAAGCGCCACCGCGGTCAACATGGTAAAGGCCTTGGGTGGTTCACCAACCCCTATTTCTTGGGGGGAACTCTATACCTCGTTACAACAAGGGGTAGTGGACGGAGCGGAAAACAATCCGCCCAGTTTTTACCTTTCCAGACATTACGAGGTATGTAAATATTACTCTCTGGACGAGCATACGGTTTTGCCTGATGCTTTACTCATTGGCACCTATGCCTGGAACAAACTAAACGAACAAGAACAAAAATGGCTAAGTGCATCTGTAAAGGAATCGGTCAAATACCAACGGGTACTTTGGGCCGAGGCCGAAGAGGAAGCCCTTCGGGAAGTACAAAAGGCCGGGGTAGAAATTTTTAGACCGGATAAGTCCCTTTTTGCGGAAAAGGTGGAAGGTATCTATGAGAGTTATAAGGACGATAAGGAAATATATCCATTGATACAACAAATTCGACAAACCAACTAACCACTATGCGATCTAAAATAGATGCCCTTTTAGGCAAGACCTTGGCACTCATTATGTCCGTAATGGTGATCAACGTACTTTGGCAAGTATTCACTAGATATGTAACAGGGAACCCTAGCTCCTTTACGGACGAGTTGGCGAGGTATCTGATGATTTGGATCGGGGTTCTGGGAGCTGCTTATGTGTCCGGGCGCAATTTGCACGTGGCCATCGATATATTGCCGAAAAGGTCATCTGAAAAAACCCAGAAACGTTTAAGGGTCATCGTCAATAGCATGGTGATACTTTTTGTTTTTTTCGCCTTCGTGATAGGAGGTTCCCGTTTGGTCTATATCTCCTATGTGCTCGGCCAACAATCCCCCTCTTTGCAGTTGCCATTGGCCGTGGTCTATATCATCATTCCTATCAGTGGCCTGTTGATCATGTACTATAAAACATCGGACTTGAAACAGCTTTTAGCATGATGGAACATATCCCTGTTTTAGTATTGGTGATCAGCTTCATATGTCTCTTGGCCATTGGCACCCCGGTTGCGTGGAGCATCGCCATATCGTCCTTATTGACCATGTTGGTCAGTATTCCTGCGATACCGGCATTTACGACGGTTTCACAACGAATGGCGACCGGACTGGATAGTTTTGCCCTCCTCGCCATTCCCTTCTTTATTTTATCGGGGGAACTCATGAACAAGGGAGGCATTGCGCATAGGCTCATTGCGTTTGCCAAAACCTTGGTAGGCTCGCTACCGGGAGGTCTCGCTTTGATCAACGTAATCGCCGCCATGCTGATGGGGGCCATAGCCGGTTCTGCCATGGCATCCGCATCCGCCATGGGAAGTATTCTGGGACCGGAGATGGAAAAGGAAGGCTATTCAAGGGAATTCGGTGCTGCGGTGAATATCACATCGGCAACGACAGGTTTAATTATTCCACCCAGTAACGTATTGATCGTTTATTCGTTGGCCAGTGGTGGGGCTTCCATAGCCGCACTTTTCCTTGCAGGGTATATTCCAGGTATCATGACCGGATTGTTCCTGATGATCGTAGCGTCCATTTGGGCGAAGAAGAAAAAATACAAAGTCGGTAAACGAAGTAGTTTGAAACAAGTGGTCAGAACCTTTATCGATGCGGTCCCGAGTCTATTTATGTTGGTGGTGGTCATCGGCGGTATCGTGACCGGTGTCTTTACGGCTACCGAGGCTTCTGCGATAGCGGTTTTGTATAGTTTGATATTAGGTTTTATCTACAAGGAAATCAACTTGCCCAAATTGCCCCAAATACTTTTGGATTCATCCGCTACGACCGCTATCGTGATGCTGTTGATCGGTTCCTCCATGTGCATGTCCTGGGCCTTGTCCTACGAGAATATTCCACAGGATATCAGTTCGGGATTATTAAGTTTGAGCGACAATAAGATCGTTATCCTGTTGATCATCAATCTTCTGTTATTGTTCGTTGGCATATTTATGGATATGACCCCCGCAGTACTCATCTTTACGCCCATTTTTTTGCCCGTGGTGACCAAGTTGGGTCTGGACCCGGTCCATTTTGGAATTATCATGGTGCTGAACCTATGTATCGGTCTTTGTACGCCTCCGGTGGGCTCGGTGCTCTTTGTCGGGGTCGGTGTTGCCAAAACGACCATTGAAAAGGTGTTCAAACCTTTGCTGCCCTTGTTCATCGCAATGATCGTTGCACTTTTCTTGGTCACCTATATTCCACAATTGAGTCTTTGGTTACCAAGCTTGTTCGATTTATAAGTTTTTTACTCGATAATCGAGATTTAAATGCTCCGAGGCATGCCTCGAAATTTTAAGGTTGTTTTACTACAATGCCTAGTGGGCTTGCCCCGAGGTAGGTTACTTATTGAGAAGATTTTATGCAAAAATTAAATAGAATAATACAGTTCTAAGTTTGAATTGATGTAAATTTCATAAGCTGGGGGTTACCCAACATACATTAGCTCGTTACTAAAGTTCAATAAGGGTTGAGTAAGGACCATATATTGTAATTCCTAAAGTTCAAATATAGGATGAATTAAATTTAAATCGATTTGCACCGTTTTGATATACATTTCTTCATTGCAGAAAACGAAAGCGTCAAAACGCCGAGATACGTGTCCTATCTCGTGTACTATTTAAGAAATAATATTGTAACCAAATGGTTAACAATGGGATGTGTTAGATGTTCCAACTCTGCCACGATGTCATATCCAGATAGCTAACCCATTAAATGAAACTGGTACTTGGGCTAATGAAGTGTCAGGAAAACCAAGCCACTTTTATTCAGATGTAACTTGCATTATATTGTGGCCATTTTGAGAAGAGCAACTACTTGTTAGGAAGAAATTGGCAACAGAAGAACCCTTTGAGGTAATCCATGTATATACGAAATATGAACGCCTTAAATATAATCTTTTGTTTTGTAGCCTCCCCAGAATATTAGTGACCTCCTTTAAACAAGAAATAAAATAGTTTAGAGTTTCTCGCTTAATCTTTTTTGAGCATGCCTTTAATTCTTTGCTCAAGATTATCTTAAAATAAAAAGGTTAAACTTTTCGATTTCCCAAGAGTTGTGCATTCAGTTTTGTCTCTAAACACTCATCGGAGAGGTAGGGCTCTCCTAATAGCCAAGCATCGATAGTATCTCTGTGAATGAACTTTTGGCGAATATGTTGATTATTTCCAGTAGGAATCAGTTTAAGCTGGGTAAGTTTATAGATCTTGCTTTTTGATAGCCCGGTATAATAAGACAAATCATCTATATTGAAAATCTTCTTGTTGAAAAACAAGAGTCTTTTAATTTCCTTCAATAGTTCCAGTACATTGTTATCATCGTTCATAATTTGGAGTTTTAAAAATTAATATGAGTAAATGGCCATTTACTTTAAATAGTATTCAGGTAGAAATGTAAGCACACAAAAATAAAATAACTTTGGAATGCTGACATGTCAGCATATAAAAATTAGATGTCAGTCAAGAAACTTGAAGAAATCGTCTACATGGTCTCGGAACTCTTGATCGGGTCTGTAGTCGCTATAAGCACTTGTCAAAGCTTTTTGGGATATGGGTTTGTTCCTATTGTAGATTTTATTAGACCGCTCAAAAGTGGTCAAAGTCAATCCCTTTTTTAGTTTTTTAAATTTTTCTAAAAGATATTTTAGTTCTGAGAGATTCATATTGAAATGAATTACGGATTGGTCGTGGTCAAAATTATAAGTCATTACTTTATAAAAATCTTCGTAGCTAGTCATTTCTTCATTCACATATTCGTATTTGGTCAAGTATCCGAACAATCTTTTCATAACAAGCATATCAAGGTCAAGGTTAAAACCAGTTGTTCCGTTTTTTGATTTTGATACGACCAATCTTTTCCTCATTCGAAGGTCAATGGCCAACAGAAAATATATGCACACGCAAATCACTATAGGAATAAGTGACTATAACCGATTATCAAAGTTGTTATAAAGAAAAACAGAGACTATCAAAAAGGGAATAAGAAGCAACACCGATAAAACTACGATGCCGTTATTACCTTTATTTAAAAATGATTCCATTCCAGAATTCACTTTCTCCCTACCGATTAGGAAAGCAGTTAAAGCATCCACTATTTTATCAATAAACCTTTCCATTGAAAACCAGTGTTAAGTTTTGAAGATACTGAAAAGTAAAAAAAGGAAATTATTGTACGTATGTTGTACGGATTGAAATAAAA
>JBBSKR010000112.1:0-10966 GCA_038256135.1 Flavobacteriales bacterium
GCTCATTCTTACTGTTAGGGGTTCCGCTTATTGATGGTTTAAAACCTCCCGAACTCTGGGAACTAGACGCCGAGGCTATAGTACCGCCTTTCCCTTTCATGGTACATGAAGCATTGAACGTAGCACCTGGTTCTATCGCCAGTTTACTGACGGAGACCGTACCCTCAATTACCGCAGAAGATTTTAAGGATAATAGGTCAGAAACCATAAGCTCTCCATTAAAACTACCTTCTATATCGGCATTAACACATTCTACTTTACCATGAATATAACCATCTTTACCAATGACTACTTTGCCTGAGGTTTTTACATTTCCGTCCAATTTTCCATCGATACGGAAATCAGCTTCAGAAATAATATCTCCTTTAATCTTGGTGTTTTTCTCAATTCTGTTGGGTTGTCCTCCTATTTCATTCATAGCTTTAGGTTTTTGTCTGTCTGAAAACATTGTTCACGGTTTTGGGGTTAAAAGCGTATTTCTATAATCCTTTATATTTTTATGTACTTGTATTATTTTATAGTTGTCAGATAAAACTACAAAATTCTCATCAGCAACTCGGTAATCCTTATTGTTTTTTAAAAGCTCTGCGTAACCGAGGGCATAATCTTTGGACTTAAAGCCGTGTACCACCACAAATTGGTCTTCTAGGTTATAAATGTCCTTTGAGACAATATTCCTATACCGAAGATCTTCTATTGATTTCTCCAACAATTCCATCAACTTCATCGCTTTTTCGTTATTGCTACGTTTAAAAGGGAAAACTACTTTCCAGTTAGATGTGCCTTTGGAATCCGTTTCTGGAGAAAACTCCCTAGGTTCAAGCTTTGGCAATTGCTCAGCCACCATTTGCTCGGCTTTTTTGCCTTCCGGATTATTGGGATAGGTCAAGGCCACGTAATTCAAAGCTTCCTTAAATGGCTCGAAACCTTGTAACCTCCCAATGGCATTCGCTTTAAGCATTTCAAATTTGGGAACAATGGGGTCTCCGGTATACCTACTGATATTTTCTTCCGCCCCGGTCATAACCTGTAAATACTGTTGATCGTTATATTTTTTGAACAAGGCTTCATATCGTTTTTCTGGACTATCCAAATTATCTGCTAAAACCGCTTGTGGATTCAATAGGATTTCAGCATATCTAGAATCGGCATGATTGGCGATGATATCCGCCTTCATTTTTTCCTTTAGGGGACTCCCTACTTCTTCATAAATTTTATAAAGGCTGTATTTTGACGGAAGGATTAATCGCTCTTCGGCATTGGAAGCCAAAACATCTTCCAATTTACCGGCCGCCAAAAGATATTCCTTGAATTTTTCCTTATATATCAATCCTAATTGATAGTTGGCAAAATTACGTTCGGTTTTCAGACTATCGATAACAGCACTATCCGTAGGTAGCCTATCCATGTAAAAATCCAAAGAAAATTTCTCATCGTCGCCATTGGTGCTTAAAGTATCTGTATAAGATGGAGTATTTAGAGCCAAATCATCTATCTTAGAAATAACGGATTTATTCGACCAACGCCAATCATCCGTTAGTTCCCTATTCCCCCATTTATTTTTAAAATCGTTTTGACCGTATCCCAAGCTCGTAATGTTGTAAAAATAAAATTTTCCTTTATTTTCCTTACCGCCCTTACTTTTATTGAATGCGGCAAAGCCATCTGTAATTCTGTCTTTTTCCTTTATTTGGCCTTCCTCCTTTGCCTGCTGTAAACCTTCTATGTACTTCCTAAAATAGGCCAATTGATTCTCTTTGGGCATTTCATAGATGTGGATTACACTATCGGCATATTGAACGATATCCTCATATTTTATGACATCTTCCAGGTTGTCCAGTTTCTTTTTGATGGCCCGGTGTTTTTTGGTATTGGCAACCAAATTTGTAAGCACACTGTCATAATATGAACCGGCAGCTTTGTAACTGCTCTCATCAAAGTTATATTCCGCTAAGTTTTCGTAGTTGAGCGCATTCAACTTAGGTTTGTTTTGTGAGGCCCTTAACGATTTATTGAAATAGACCAAAGCCAAACTATCCGATTCCTGTTCCAAATGAAACTCCGCAATCTGCCTATATATGTTATCTAAAAAGGGTCTGTTTTCCCTATTTTCTTCCAAATCTGTCAAATACTCCAATACCTCCTCCTTATTCTCAGCGGTTATCTTTGTATTCTTGAGCTTTTCTATTTCGGCATTGACCATATAGACCCTTGGTGATTTTCTGTTCAATTCAATGACCTTGTCAAAGGCATAGTTTGCGCTGTCCTTATAACCCAATTGGTTGAATAGTTGCCCAATAATATAGTAATACCTGCCTTTTTCTGGATTTTTTTTTGTGTAAAATGATGCTATTTTGAGATTTTGCAAAGCGGTATCCGGCACATTTATGTTGATGTAAGCTTGTGCCATCATCGCACGTGCATCGGCATATTCTTGATCTTTCAATTGCTCAAACTTCATTAAGCGTTTTAAATTCTTAACGGCCAGATCATCATTCTGCAAGCGAATATTTACTTTTTCCCTCCAGATGTTTGCCTCGTTCAGTTTATCGCTTTCAGCATATTTATTCAGGATGTAATTAAAAGATTCCAATGCGGGGATATATCTTTCATCGAAATACCGGGCTTTACCAAGTAACAAAAAGGCCTCATCCGTTTGTGGATTGCGTTCCTCATCCTTGATATCCATACTATGTTTTTGTATGGCCTTGGTCGCTTTTTCTTCTGCCCTAAGAAAATTGGGGTTGTTATCTTCAGAATCCAATTTTATCTCGCCGCTTACCTCTAACCGTTCTACAGGCAAGATTTCAAAGTAATCGTCTTGATAGGTATCGTTTAAAGTGTTACGCCCTTCCTCAAAAGCGATATTACCATTATACAAGGTATTGTATTTGGTATTGAGCGCATGCCAATTGCGATTTATAAAAGCATCCTTTTTAGTGGAACATGCGTTAAATAGCAAAGTTGCCAAAACAAGCGATAAAATAAGTTTGTTTCTAAGGTTCAAAATAGACAGTCTACGTATGTATGTTTAACTTAAAAACAACCATATTATTATACAGTTCATCGGTAAACCGCATTTTTCTTTTTGGGTTTATTTGAGTTCCCCATTCGTATACAAGGATTTTTAACCGACCGGATAGTTTGTTTTGAATCCAAAAGCAGCTCAAATACACCCACTTTTGGCAGTTAATCCATGAATAAATGTGTTCATCGATGGATTAATTTTTCACGTGATTACCAAAAAACACAAAACCGACTGGCTGGTCGGTTTTGTGTTTTTTGGGATTCCATTTGAAATATGGGTTAAATGCAACCTAATAAATCTTCTTCCATCACTTATCCCGCAAAGAACACTTCCAGTTCCTTCAGTGTTTCGGTCGATGTCTTAATGTCCTTAACCACTTCCCCTTTATTCAAAACCACAATGCGCTGGCACACTTCGGTCACATGAATGAGATCGTGACTTGAAATGAGCACGGTTACATCTTCCTGTAAGGACAACTCCTTTATAATCTGCTTTAGGCGTATCTGTGTGGTAGGATCCAAATTGGCAAAAGGCTCATCTAGAATGACCACTTTCGGATTTCCTATAAAAGATGCTACGATACCTGCTTTTTTCTGATTCCCTTTGGATAAATCCCTGAGGTACTTTTTCTGCCCCAAAATCTCATCATGAAAAAAATCTTGATATTGTGCCAATAAAGCATCCACATCCGCTTTATTCTGACCCCGAAGGTCACCAATGAAATAAAAATACTCCTCTGCAGTCAAATAGCCTATTAAGAAGGTTTCATCAATAAAAGAAGATGTAAACGGTTTCCAAGCTTCACTGGTGCTAACCTGTATCTCATTATTGACAATCTGCCCGCTTGTGGGCTGAATCAAATCAAGTAAAAGACTGAAAAGGGTGGTTTTACCTGCTCCGTTGTTCCCAACAAGACCAAAACTTTGTCCGGTTGGAATGGAAAGCTCCCCGATATTCAGAACTGTTTGCGCTCCGTATTTTTTGGTCAAATTTTCTATTGTAATCATATCTAAAAATTCAAATGTATAAGTATGTAAATGAAAAGTAAGGGTTGAAAACTGCGCTTAACTGTTCTTTTCCTTAAAGCCGGCTATCATACCGTATTTTTTTCTTTTGTATTGCTCCGTAATCAGATTCAACAAATAATTTTTCATAGTAAATCCAATAATTCCCAATGCCGATAAAATAATTACCGCTGCCTCCAAATTTATGAGATAGTAAAAGATTGAAAATAGGATAATCGGAACAACTAAAACGGGTAACATAATCAAGAACTGGGTAGCACTGGTACCTTGCATATTCCCGAACGGACTCTGATCCAATTCAATTCGTTTTTTGTTGAAAGAGCCAAAATATAAAATGACCGGTATATTTACCCCGAGATTATATAAGGCACAGGCAAAATTGATTGCCAATACGTCCCACCCGAAATATACATAAGGTATGGTCAACAGAAACATGGCCACTACACTCACCGTGATCAAGGTCGCTTTAGACTCCAGGTATTTTCTCATGGGAATATTTTGGGACATCATCATACTATAATAACTACTGTCCCAAGCAGGGATGAACTGCCCAAAATTACTTAGGAATATACCCGTCATAAAAATACCAAGAAATACTTTCATAGGCATCATGCTGTTATAGATATCCTGGGTGTAAAAGATCAAGCCATAGAACATAAAAAGCAAGGAAATGTAGACCTGTGATTTGGTTCGCTTGTTTCTCCAAATCATTTTCAGATCAAGTTGTAAAAAAGAACCCATTTCCCCAAAACGTTGGGTCCATGCCAGATCTGAGGTTTTTGCCTCTACACGTTTGGCCTTTAAGCTGGCATCCAAGTATATTTTATCCTTTAAAAATTGAAAATTGACATAATAAATGCCAACAGCCAAAGCGATTGGAATAACCACCGTAACTGGATAGGCATACATTGCGTGAAAAATAGGAGCGAACAATTCTTTTACGGAAAAAACGCCAAAGTACTCAAGGCCATAACCTACAATCAAAATACTGGCAATACCGATAAGAACTTTCTCATTCTTATTGATCAATAGGTTGATATAATTGATACAAAGTACCAATGCCATGACAGATACGACCCAAAGCAATACATTCAATACGGGGTAGCCCTGAAACAATAATACAATGGCAAACGGGACTATAAAAAATAGGGTCAACAAATTGTAAATCGAAGCCGCCGACCTTCCTAAAATATAGTGGGCAATGGTACTTTTCTTGACCGGTGTCGTTAGAAATGGCTTGATGTCCATGACCGGTAATTTCTGCATAAAATACCTAAGGAATAATTCTATCAAAATCCAATAGATGAAGTATTGGCTTATGCTCCACATAGGACTTTGGTCTGGGAAGACTTTTTTCAGTATAAAATACATTCCTGCCCCTAAACCTGAGAGGCTAACCAGCATATAGACCCCAAAGAACCCCATAAGGATTTTTATTCCAAGACTTTTGCCCAGATTGGCAGACCTAAAAAAGGATTTCCATTGTAACGAAGTGAATTGTTTGAACATTCGGTTGGTTTTATTGTTCAGGCTATTGGTAAGTGAATTATCAAAATTGTTACACACAATTATATTTTTTTCTCAAACAGATTTCAAATCGCTCGAGCAATGCTTAATTTTGTATTCGATTAAAAGAAAAAAAACCTATGTCGTATTTCCATCCACTAAGGGTAAAGCATATCAAAAAATTAACACCAACTTCAGTTGCCGTAACCTTGGCTATTCCAAAAGAATTGGCCCAGACCTTTACCTTTATGGCGGGTCAATATATCACGATAAGTAAGGAATTTAAGGGCCAGGAATTGAGAAGGGCTTATTCCATTAGTTCTTCCCCCGAAAAAGATGGTATTACCATCGGCATCAAACAAGTAGATCGAGGGGGCTTTTCCAATTACGCCAATACTAAATTACAAGTTGGGGATTCCCTAGACGTGATGGCGCCCGAGGGACGTTTTGTATACAAGGCTTCTAAAGAAGTGAAAAACATAGCGGCCTTTGCCGCAGGTAGCGGTATTACCCCAATAATGAGTATAGTAAAATCAGTTTTGGATGCTAATCCCAAAAACAAGTTTGTGCTTGTATACGGCAACAAATCTTACGAGGAAACCATGTTCTACACGGATTTGGTAAAATTGGAACTGGAATATTCCAATCGGTTTTTTGTATACTTTACCAATAGCCAAACCCGTGAAGAGAAAGCACTTTTTGGCCGTATTGATACCTCAACGGTCAACTACGCATTAAAAAACAAGCATAAAGATGTTGATTTCGGCGCATATTATCTATGTGGCCCCGAAGAAATGATCAATACCGTAAGGGACACATTATTGGATAATGGCGTAGACAAGGACAAAATACTATTTGAACTTTTTACATCCACCGAAATTAAAGAAGAACTTCCCATTCATGCAATAGGGCAAACAGCCGTTACTGTAATCGTTGATGATGAGGAATTTCATTTTACCATGGATAAAAAGTCTCTGGTTTTGGATGCAGTATTGAAAGAGAATATCGATGCCCCTTATTCTTGTCAAGGTGGGGTATGCAGCAGCTGTATTGCAAGAATTAAAGAAGGGAAAGCGGAAATGGTGCAGAATCAAATTTTAACGGATCGTGAAATTGAAGATGGTTTTATACTTACCTGCCAGGCACATCCGACTACACCTACTTTAAAAGTAGATTATGATGATGTGTAAATTTAATTATACTTAACCATTAATATCATTTTCAACAATTTAACCCAATTAGCAGAACAGCTTTGTGGACTCCCTTGTTGTTTAGTTCACCTTAATTTATCAAAATTATATTCGATTGGGATATACTCAAATAGGTTTTAGAATACCTTTAATAGGATTTTAAAACCTGTATCATGACCGCAGAAATCATTGGTGTTTTCATTATTATTCTGTCGGTAATACTGCTTTTTGCATTTGAGGTATTTCCGATGGATAAGATTTCCTTCTGCATCATCGCTACCTTATTGCTTACAGGATTGGTTACCCCGGAGGAAGCCGTAAGCGGTTTTTCCAATAAGGCGGTCATTACGATTCTTTGCCTGATGATCTTAGCCGTTGGCTTGGAGGAGAACGGAGCAATCTCATGGTTGGCAAAGGGTTTGAAAATTTTGAAAAATTGGCCCGTGGTGCTCGTATCGATTGTGATAATGGTGATAGCAGGCGGCATTTCTGCCTTTGTGAGCTCAACTGCTGTGGTCATCGTTTTTATAAAGATTGTTGCCGAGCTAAGGGAAAAATATCAATTGCCTCCCGGAAAATTACTGCTCCCCATTTCATTTGCTAGTATTCTGGGCGGTAGTTGTACGCTTATGGGTACTTCCACCAACTTATTGGTAAGCAATATTTCGGCAAGATACACAGGAGAACGCCTTGGCTTTTTTGAATTTTCGTTAATGGGGCTAATTTTTATGGGTATCTCCATATTAATTATTGCGTTGTTCTATAGATTCTTACCTAAAGATACGAGCGTTCTTTCAGAAAAATATGACCTTGACCGCTATCTTATGACGCTGCATATCTTACCTGAATCACCATTGGTGGGCAAGAAAATTGGGGAGAGTTTTATGTTCAAGGAAACGGATATTACAGTCTTACGTTTGACCCGAAACGAAATTGACCAAGATTTGTTAAAACACAATATGGTGCTCAAGCCCGATGATGTCATCCTATTGCATTGCAGCCTAGAAAACCTTCAAAGAATGAGAGGGGAAGGGTACTTTGATATTAATTTGGAAGAACGTGACAACATTAAATCCACCAAGGACACACAAATCAAAAAAGTAGGGGCTGGTGCTAAAAAGGCTCAAAAAGATTCTGGAGATGAAGGGGTAGTGGATGGTACCAGTGAAACTTTGCTATTGGAACTGTTATTATTACCTGGGTCACGATTTCTCGGTCGTACGCTAACAGAACTCAAAAAAATGCTCGTGCCAAGGGCCATTCCTCTGGCAGTTAATAAACGCAAAAAATTGACTATCCTTAAAAACAGTTTATACCAAAACACCAATGAATTTACCAGGCTCCACGTCGGGGATCGGTTATTGATACAAACAGAACGGGAATATGTGCCTAATTTTGAAAACAGTACCAATTTAGCGGTTCTTAACCAATTTGAAGGGCGTACTCCCTCTACCCCATTTAAGAGAAATTTATCGATCATAATACTAATAGGAACCATTATTTTGGCAGCAACCGGGGTGTTCGAAGTAATGACCAGTGTCATTACCGGAACCTTAGCGATGCTTCTTTTTAAATGTGTGGAACTGAATCGTATCTATGAAAAAATAAACTGGCAGATCATTTTTTTGATTGCCGGGATGATACCGTTAGGTATTGCGATGAGTAATGCTAAAGCAGATATTTGGATAACAGAAGAACTTTTAGCCATAATGGCGGGTCAACGGCCTATTTTTATCATTGGTCTACTTTTTCTTACCACGATGCTCCTTAGCAGTGTTGTATCCAACAATGCCACGGCAATCATAATGGCACCGATAGGTATTTCTTTGGCCGGTGGCCTAGAGCTGGACCCAAAACCTTTTATTCTTTGTGTAATGTTCGCGGCTAATTTTAGCTTTTTCACTCCCCTAGGCTATCAAACCAACGCACTCATCTATAGTATGGGGATTTACAAGTTCAAACACTTTTTGGTCATTGGCGGTGTTATTTCTGCGGTACTTTGGGTCGTAGCTACGCTGCTTTTAAGCGCGATGCTTTAAAATTCGATTAAAAAATCTTAAGATGGCCGTATCCTTAGGTATATACGTTGCTGAACTTTTTTACCGCAGCTTCATATCCAATGGCATATGCTTTTTCTATTCCCCTTCGGTCCAAAATACCAATATGCTCCAATTCCTGAGGTTCAATTATCAAGTCACAATTATTGATTTTTTCCCTATTGATGGCATAAATCATGAGGCCTGTGACCCTGCCGGTCAACTGAAATGAATTATTGAGCTGCTTTTTTTTTAATTTGGTAACTAAGGATACATTGCTTCCAATCACAAACTCGACTCGGCCCAACACCGGTTCCAATGGAAAGTTGTTCATGATACCACCATCGGCATGCAAAGCTCCGTTATATTCTACTGGACTGAATACGGGTGGTAGCGCTGCCGATGCCAATAAGGGCTTGATCAATTCCCCATCGTTAATAAACACTTCTTCACCACTCTCCAGATTTGTAGCAACGACATAAAGTTCCTTTTTAAGGGCAGCAAATGTATTTTCGGGAAAATAGTGTTCGAATGTTGTAATATATCGCTCCGTATTTATTAATCCGGGTTTGGCTACCGCAAAATAGTTGTATTTGAACAAGGGCGTTTCCATAAAAAAGTGAAGCATCTCGTCCACGGATTTGTCCGCAGCATATAAAGCACCGACCAAGGCACCCACACTACTACCGGCTACTACCTTCGCCTCTATGCCAAATTCCTGCATGGCCTTGATGACCCCTATATGTGCCATGCCTCGTACTCCCCCACCAGAAAGTACTAAACCTATGGACTTTGAACGTATTTGCAACTTATCTAGAATTAATTTTAAAAAAAATGCCGTGTGGATTGTTCAATCTCACACGGCATAAAATTAGGTATAATAACGGACTATGAATCCAAACCAAAGGCATAATAGTATTTACTGCCATCTTCGTAGATGCCTTCTATCATGACGCCCCCTTTTTTTCCTTCAAGACTAGTTACTACATCCTCCACGTCTTTTATACGCTTACCATCGATATGGGTGATAATAAAACCTTCACGCATTTGGGTCTCTTTCTTGATTTTGCCTGGATATAATTTAGAAACCTGAACACCTCCGTCCAGCTCTAATTTTTTGGCCAAATCCTTGTTCAAGTTTTCAAAATCGGCACCTAAAAGATTAAACACTTCCTTTACCTCCTTTTTGATAATGTCGGTGCCCCCTTCGGAATTTTTAAGAACAACTTCCAATTCTTTCTCCTTACCGTTTCTATTGACCGTTAAAATTACTTTGTCACCAGGTCTTTTTCCGGCAATTATTTCTTGAAGTCTTGGAGAAGTATTGGTTTCTTTACCATTTACACTTATTATGATATCTCCAGATTCTACACCGGCCAAATCTGCACCACTATCCTCAACAACTTGTTCCACCCAAACACCTTTGGTAAAATCAACGTCTTTCTCCTTTGCCAAGTTACCGTCCATTGTTCTAATGGAAACACCCAACATACCCCGCTGAACATTACCGTATTTTAAAAGGTCTTCCACAACCTTAGTAACTATATTACTGGGTACTGCAAAACCATAACCTGTGTAGGTGCCGGTTCTACTAGCAATTGCCGTGTTGATGCCGACTAGATTACCGTCGAGGTTTACTAAAGCCCCTCCACTGTTACCAGGATTGATGGCGGCATCGGTCTGAATGAAACTTTCCACAGCAAACTTATCGGTATTAATTTGAATGCTGCGTGCTTTTGCACTCACAATTCCAGCGGTAACCGTAGAATTTAATCCCATCGGATTTCCTACGGCCAATACCCATTCGCCAACTTCCACATCATCTGAATTTACCAACGACATGATTTTCAAATTATCGGCATTGATCTGTAAAAGTGCTAAATCGGTAGTGGGATCAGTTCCTATAACCGTTGCTTTATATGATCGGTTATTATACAGTGTTACCTCTACCTCGTCTGCATTATCGATTACATGATTATTGGTGACGATATACCCTTTGTCATTAATGATGACGCCAGAACCAGTACCGACCCTAGGTTGCGACTGCATTCCTTCTGGGGACTGCCGTTTGAACATATCACCGAAAAATTCTTTGAAAGGATCTGGTATTTCACGTGTTCCTTGGTTTCCATAACTAGCACCGGACTGAGTAGATTTGATATGCACAACGGCATCCAAAAC
>JBBSKR010000113.1:0-10855 GCA_038256135.1 Flavobacteriales bacterium
ATATTGTTTTAAAAAATTTCGTTGATTATACTTTTACAATACTAAATTCCTTAATCTAATATTATTAGGCTAAGTACCTTCTGATAAACATTCTTTACAAAAGGAAGCGGTATAAAATAAATAAAAATTAAACCAAAATGAGTTAAACTTAAATTCGTATCTATTTTGAGTGCAAATTGCGTGCAAATGAAAAAAGCTTCAAAAGTTAAAAACTCTTGAAGGCTTATATTTACTGGTGGAGAATACCGGATTCGAACCGGTGACCTCTTGCCTGCCAGGCAAGCGCTCTAGCCAACTGAGCTAATCCCCCTTTTTGAGAGGGTCAAAGAAAATACATTTTGGTAACGTATCAAAATCCTTCTTAATCTTTCTTTACGCTAAGTACCAATACCGGTATAGGGGCATAAAATTCAGATTTTGAAATCGTACTTTTTTCCCATAATTTCTTAAAGAATCCACGTTTTCTTCTAAAAACGCATAATAAATCTGGATGTTTCGCTTGAAAATGTTCCAATACGCCGTGATAGGTTGTTGAATTCTCGGTCAGGGTTAATTGGGAGCTAATATCCATTAAGGCCGTATCGATTTTTAAATCATCATCAGAATATCCAGGGGTCTTTACCAACAAAAGATTTACCAGGGCCCTATGTTTATTCTTTATCTCAATTAATGGATCAAGAATACGCTTTCTCTTTAGAATACCAGACCGAAAGGCCACCAAGATATTTTTAAAGACCTTGTATGTCGTTCCCTTTGGTACGATCAAGGTTGGAATATTCGTCTTTTTAATAATAGCGCCGGAGGTATGACCCAGATAATATTCTTCTTGGATATCATGGCTCCTAGGTGCCAGAATAATAAGGTCAATACCTAATTCCTTGTCTATTTCTATAAGTCCGTCAGGTAATTCCCCATTGAAACTTACAATTTTTATGGCTTTATCCTTAGTCTCCACTTTACCGATTACCTCTTTTAAGCGCTCCTTACCACTATCCGCAATTTTTTGGGTGACATTGGTCAATGTACCTGCTTTGCCGGTGGCGGTAAAAACTTCCATTACATATATTTGTGCACCAAATGCAGCTGCAAAATCTACTGCATACTGTAACGTTTCATGTGCGTTTGTAGAGGTGCCTATAGGGACAAGAATATTCATCATGATAAAAATTGTTGATTATTACTCTAAATTTACGATTTATATAAATCGCTTTTATGATTGAGCCGGCAAAGATATCGCAAATAAATGAAATTCTACGTATGACGGATGCCTGTAGACTAGCGATGGAAGAAAAGGGTATTTACCAATGGACATTGAACTACCCCTCAAAAAAAGCATTTAAAATGGATATAGAACGCAATGAATTATATGTCCTCAAAAACACCCAGAAGGTCATAGGCTGTATTGTAGTTTCTGAATTGATGGATGAGGAATACCGAAACGTCAATTGGCTGACTCGAAATAACCGTAATTTCTATATTCATAGATTGGGTGTTCATCCCAAATTTCAAGGCCAGGGATTTGCGCAACAATTAATGGATTTTGGTGAAAAATTTGCCAAAGAAAACAATGCCCTTTCCGTGCGGTTGGATACCTTTAGCCAGAATAAACGAAACCAAAAATTCTACGAGCAACGGGGTTATATCAAATTAGGGGACATCTTCTTTCCCGAGCAAAGCGAACATCCCTTCCATTGTTATGAACTCGTGCTATAGAAAATCCATTCCTTGAAAACTACCATTACGTTTAAATCCATCAACAATTTAGCCATACCGGCCACCATTGCAGGTATAGCAGAACCTTTGCTTTCCATCACCGATACCGCCATCGTAGGAAATATTCCTGTTGACGGACTAGAATCCTTGGCAGCTGCTGGTATCGTTGGTTCGTTCCTTTCGATGTTGATCTGGATTTTAGGCCAGACCCGTAGTGCCATTTCCGCTATTATTTCGCAATACTTGGGAGCAGGAAAATTAGAGGAAGTAAAAACCTTACCTGCCCAGGCCATTTACTTGAACATTGCCCTAAGCATTCTGATATTACTTTCAACCGTTTTTGTCGTTGGCGAAATATTTGAACTACTCAACGCAACCGGTAAAATATTGAAGTATTGCATTAGTTATTATTCCATACGGGTTTGGGGCTTTCCATTGACCCTGTTCGTTTTTGCGATCATGGGCATCTTCCGAGGGCTTCAGAACACCTATTGGCCAATGGTTATAGCCATTACCGGTGCTGTATTAAACGTTGGGCTCGATTTCATATTTGTTTATGGTATCGAAGGATTATTGGAACCCATGTATTTAGAAGGTGCCGCTTGGGCAAGTTTGATTTCACAAGCGATCATGGCAATCATGGCCTTTTATTTGCTCTTGACAAAAACGGATATCAGTCTAACGTTAAAATTTCCTTTGCATCCAGAATTAGGAAGGCTGATAGTAATGAGCCTAAATCTATTTGTAAGGGCAATTGCATTGAATACCGCGCTGATACTTGCCGTTAGGGAAGCAACTGCATTGGGAGACGAATATATTGGTGCCCATACTATCGCCATAAATCTATGGCTGTTTTCTGCTTTTTTTATTGATGGCTACGGTGCGGCTGGCAATATAATGGGAGGTAGATTATTAGGGGAAAGAAATTATGACGGACTTTGGAGCTTAGCCAAAAAAATAACCGCCTATGGCTTAGGTGTAACTGCTGTAATCATGTTGGTATCCGCAATTTTTTATGAGCCCCTGGGAAGTCTTTTTTCTAATGAAACACTGGTGCTCACCCCTTTTTACAGTATTTTTTATATTATCATTCTAGGATTGCCCATAAATTGTATTGCCTTTGTATTGGACGGCGTTTTCAAAGGTCTGGGGGAGATGAAATATTTACGGAACACCTTATTGGCGGCAACCTTTTTAGGGTTTGTCCCTGCCTTATTTTTGGGGAAATATATGAACTGGGGACTTACCGGTATCTGGTTGGCATTTACGGTATGGATGTTGATTAGGGGCGGTGCACTGGTATGGAAATTTAGGCAAAAATTTAGGCCTTTACTTCAAAATATGTAATTTTAAATTAAACAGTAACAGTTATGGTCACAACAAGAAAAAATGGAAGTTTATATACCCGGATGGATGGCAAGGTCGCTACGGTAGAATTCGGTCATCCGGCAGGTAATTCCTTTGTAGCGGAATTACTTCAACGCCTGACCGATACCATCAACGAACTTTCCGAGAATGAGGGAATAACCGTCATACTTCTAAAATCTGAAGGGGAGAAGGCCTTCTGTGCCGGAGCTTCCTTTGACGAATTATTGGAAGTGTCCAACTTGAAAGAGGGAACGGAATTTTTTAGCGGTTTTGCCCATGTCATCAATGCAATGCGCAATTGCAAGAAAATAATCGTAGGCAGGGTACACGGGAAAACCGTTGGAGGGGGTGTTGGGCTAGCTGCGGCTTGTGATTACGTGTATTCAAATGTAAATGCCGCCATAAAACTTTCTGAACTTAGTATCGGGCTTGCGCCTTTGGTCATAGAACCTGCGGTAGAAAGAAAGATAGGCAATGCTGCTTTAGCAGAACTATCCTTGGCCCCCACAGAATGGAAAAGTGCGTATTGGGCCCAAGAAAAAGGGTTGTTTTCGAAGGTTTATGATACCCCACAAGAAATGGACAAAGAGTTGGATTTTTTCATACACCAATTGGCAAGTTACAATCCGGATGCCTTGACAGAATGGAAAAAAGTACTTTGGGAAGGAACTGATCATTGGGAAAAGCTTTTGACCGAACGTGCTTCCATATCCGGAAAATTGGCCTTGTCTGAATTCACCCGGAGTGCCTTGTCCAAATTCAAAAAATAAACAATATCAGTAATAGCTTTCCGTTCTATAATAAAAATAATTTTTATGGAATTCTTCAATTTTTTAAACGGGAATTTAGTGTTCCCTATTTTGGCACTTTTAGTAGTGGTCATCTATTTTTTCAATAGAGTACGGACCAAAAGAAAATTTAAAAGGTAATCATCTATCGCACGCAACTTTTGGTCGATTGTACATCTTATGAAAAATGTATACTGATGTTTAAAAAACTGATTCTGGTTTTTATGACTGTTTTCATGGTGGGATGCACAAACGACGATGGACCTAAACCAATTGATTGTAGCGCCGTTTTCTGTACTGAAGAATTCGTGACATTGGTGGTTAGTGTCACCGATGCCTCAGGAGTCGCAATACCGTTGGATAGCTTCGAGGTGATTGACCTTGATACGGGTGAAAACTTAACCCTTGAAAGCAACGCTCAAGAATTTGAGACGTATCGAGAACAAGGCACGTACCCTATTTTTAGTGATACTTATCGCATTCAGTATCAAAATACCAAAACCACCATTTCCTTCAATGGTTATATTGCAAGCAACGAGGTCGTGAACGAATCGTTTGTAGTGGGTGCCGATTGCTGTCATGTACAGCTGATATCTGGGAATACACATATCATTATAGATTGATTTTCTGTACTATAATTCCTTTTAAAGATTCGCTACCTTTGCCCAATACTTAAATACAATGGGCTACATACGCATAACCAAGCAGTTTAATTTTGAAACAGGTCATGCCCTTTATGGCTACGATGGAAAATGTAGAAATGTACATGGGCACAGCTATAAATTATCGGTTACCGTTATCGGTATCCCTATCAAGGATATCGACCATGTTAAATTAGGAATGGTCATCGACTTTGGGGACCTTAAGAAAATCGTTAAGGAAGAAATTGTAGATAAGTTTGATCACGCCACGGTATTCAATAAAAATACCCCCCATGTGGAATTGGCCAAAGAATTGACCGATCGGGGCCACAATGTAATTTTGGCAGATTACCAGCCAACAAGTGAAAACATGGTGCTGGATTTTGCTACCAAGATAGCGGCAAGGCTTCCAGAAAATATTTCCTTGTTCTCCCTTAAACTTCAAGAAACGGAAACCTCATTTGCCGAGTGGTATGCCAGTGATAATTAAATATCCATTTACCCATACTCGTATTTAGTATATTTATAGCTACATGACGACCATCAAGATTCCAAAAGGTAAAAAAGTTTACTTTGCCAGCGACAATCACCTTGGGGCACCTACTTTGAATCAAAGTAGGCCCAGGGAGCTAAAATTTGTGCGTTGGTTGGATACCATTAAATCCGATGCAGCGGCAATTTTTCTAATGGGTGATCTTTTCGATTTTTGGTTCGAGTATAAAACGGTTATCCCAAAAGGATTTACCCGGACATTGGGCAAATTGGCCGAACTGTCCGATGCCGGGATCCCTATCTACTATTTTGTCGGCAACCATGATTTGTGGATGAACGGTTATTTTGAAGAAGAATTGAATATACCCGTTTATCATCGACCACAACACTTTCTCATTAACGACGCTTCCTTTTTCATTGGACACGGTGATGGATTAGGGCCAGATGACAAAGGATATAAGCGCATGAAAAAAGTATTTACCAATCCTGTGGCCAAATGGTTATTTAGATGGTTGCACCCAGATATAGGGGTGCGATTGGCTCAATATTTCTCTGTAAAGAATAAATTGATATCCGGTGAAGACGATGCCAAGTATTTGGGTGATGACAAAGAATGGCTTGTGCAATATGCCCATAGAAAATTGGGGCAACGGCATTATGACCATTTTATCTTCGGACATCGACACCTTCCTTTGGAAATAGATTTGAACGAAACATCCAAATACACCAATCTTGGGGATTGGATCAATTATTTCACCTTCGCGGAATTTGATGGAGAAAACCTTTCCTTAAATAAGTTCACCTAAGCTCATTGTATTTTACTATTTAATTCAGATGTAATCTACAGACATACTGTAAACTTTTTCTTACAACATATTTTCAGGCATTCACAACATAAGTTAGTACAAAGCGAACCTTGCCACTATCTTTATACTGTTGTTAAGTTTACATGTTGACCCAAATCTTCACCTTACCTACAAAATGTTTTTGATGCCCTAAATCTTAATGATTACCTACAAAAAAATGCCCCTTCAAAGGGGCTTTTTTTATCTTATTGAATTGATTTATCGCTCGTGTTCCTCTACATCCTTTCGTAGATCCAATTTCCGAAAACCAGGGGATACAAATGCAGTAAGACCCACGGTCAACAAGGTCATGGTACCGCCAAAAACAACAGCGGTCACTGTTCCCATCAATTTTGCGGTTACGCCACTTTCGAATGCCCCAAGTTCGTTGGAGGATCCCACAAACATAGAATTCACGGATGCTACACGGCCTCGCATATTGTCCGGTGTTTTTAACTGTAAAATAGTTTGCCGTATGATCATGGACACGCCATCTACCGCACCACTTAAAAACAAAGCAATTACAGATAACCAAAAATAGGTGGACAATCCAAAAACAATCATACAAATACCAAAACCAAATACGGCCAATAGCAACTTCTTGCCTGCATTTTTATATAGTGGAAAACGCGTGGATCCCAACATGGTTATGGCAGCTCCAACCGCAGGTGCCGCTCGTAAAACGCCAAAACCTTCTGATCCAACATGTAAAATATCCTGTGCGTATATAGGCAGCAAGGCTACTGCACCCCCAAACAACACGGCAATCATATCAAGCGTTAATGCCCCTAATATCGATCTCGTTTTAAAAACAAAATTCAATCCTTCCTTCAAACTTTCAAAAACAGGTTCCCCTATTTTGGGATTGAGAATTGGCTTTTTGGAAATACGCGAAAGTGCGGACAAGGCGACCAAGGAAAATCCAAATATGACACACATAGACCAATGTACCCCGATGAAACTAATGGAAAAACCAGCCAAGGCCGGACCCAATACGGAGGCCATTTGCCAAGTAGTACTGCTCCAAGTAGCCGCATTCGGATAAATTTTCTTTGGAACGATCAAGGCAATCAATGAAAATATCGTTGGTCCCAAAAAAGAGCGAACCAATCCTCCCAAAAAAACTAAAAAGTAAATTCCGTATAGTATAGGCTTGGTGTCATAGGTCTCCAAAATAGAGGGTAGACTCAAAAGGAACAATCCAAAACTGATAACCGAAAAACCAAGTATACATTTCACCAAAAGTGTACGTTTCTCTTTCTGGTCAACGATATGGCCTGCAAAAAGGGCCATACCAACCGCAGGGATTACTTCCATTAGGCCTATAATACCTAAGGACAAGGGGTCCTTTGTCATGGAATATACCTGCCATTCAATAACGATAAACTGCATAGACCAAGCAAATACCATGGCAAAACGGACCAAAAGAAAAATGTTGAATTCCTTAAATCTTAAAGCAGCATACGGATCTAATTCCTTACTCATATTCTAAATGGTAATCTCTATTTGATTCCACTCCAAATCCAAAATTACACTTTCATAATAGCCATCTTCCATGGTTCTCGGTTCTGCTATTACAGAGAATGCATCAGTTCGTATTCTTTCGGTCAAGATATCTACCTTTTCTTTTGTCCCGACGGAAATAGCAAAATGAACTAGTCCTGTGTCCAGTATTCTCCGATTTGAAGGCGAATTTATTGTTGGTTGGTGCATTAATTCCAATCGTAATCCTTCTGTAAAACGCAAAAAATAAGATTTAAAATTTTTGGTGGGATTATGGTATTTGTTATCGGCAACTGCTTTGAAATAGGTCTTGTAACAAGAACGCATTCGTTCTAAAGTATTCACCCAAATGGCTATTTGCTCAATTCTCATTTGATATCCTTAAGTTTCAATTGAAGACTAACGGTCCCCTGCCATTCATTTTCATCTATGCAAAAGACCGCATTGAATGGTTTTCTACCGGTAACCATAGGCAGTTTATCACCCATATTAAATCCAATGCCTCCAATTTTATAACTGTCTTGCTGTACTACGGAAACCTTTAGATGGGCAGCCTCGGCTCCAACCCCTTTGGCATACCCAGTGTCCTGAATATTTTCAGCCATAAAAACCGGCGTCATATTTCCCGGACCAAATGGCGCAAATTGTTTTATAATCCGCATCAACTTTGGCGTGATTTCCTTTAGTTCGATAATAGCATCAACCGTTATTTCTGGTTTGAGTAGTTGTGGGTCTATCGTTTCCTTGACCACTTTTTCGAACTGATGCTTAAAATTTTGGTATTGCTCTTCGAGCAACGTAAGTCCCGCCGCATATTTATGTCCTCCAAATTGCTCAATGTAATCGGAGCAACCTTCCAATGCATTGTATACATCGAACCCTTTGACCGATCGTGCCGATGCCGCCAATTTATCCCCGCTTTTGGTAAATACCAAAGTGGGCCTATAATAGGTTTCTGTCAATCTAGAAGCCACGATCCCAATAACCCCTTTATGCCACGATTCTTTATACACTACTGAGGTGAATCCTTCTTGTTCTTCATTATCCAGAATTTGAACCAAGGCCTCTTGTGTAATTTCTTGATCTAAACCCCTTCTATCCGTATTGAATTTTTCAATTTCCGAAGCAAGTTTTACGGCGGTATCCATGTTGGTTTCGGTCAATAAATTTACGGCATGCTGCCCGTGTTTCATTCTTCCTGCGGCATTGATCCGTGGCGCGATGATGAAAACAACATCGGTTATGGTAAGCTCGGATTTTTGAATTTGATCAATAATAGCCTTAAAGCCTATTCTTGGCTGTTGATTGATAACCTGTAGGCCATAAAAAGCGAGTATCCTATTCTCCCCGGTTATGGGCACAATATCGGCCCCAATGGCAGTGGCCACCAAATCTAGATAGGGGACCAAGGCTACTATAGTTTCCCCTCGATGCGTTCCCAAGGCCTGGATCAGCTTAAAACCAACGCCACACCCACACAATTCATCAAACGGGTAGGTGCAATCTTCCCGTTTTGGGTCTAAAACTGCAACTGCATCAGGCAAATCTGTCCCCGGTCTATGGTGGTCACAAATAATAAAATCGATTCCCTTTTCTTTGGCATAGGCTACCTTATCAATTGCTTTAACGCCACAATCCAAAGCAATGATCAACGAGAACCCATTATCTTCTGCAAAATCGATTCCCTTGTACGATATCCCATACCCTTCATCGTAACGATCTGGAATATAGGTGGCCACATTTGGATAGTAGCTTAAAAGATAGGAGGACACTAAGGCAACCGCGGTTGTACCATCCACATCGTAATCGCCAAAAACAAGTATGTTTTCATTCTTGGAAATGGCTTCTTCGATTCTCTTTACGGCTATATCCATGTCCTTCATTAAAAAGGGATCATGAAGATCTTTTAACTCCGGCCTAAAGAACTTCTTGGCCTCCTCATAAGTATGAACTCCCCTTTGTAGCAAGAGTTGCGCAACCAAATCCTCCACACCCAAAGCATTGGCCAAATGGTCAATATCTTTTTGTTCCGGTTTTGGTTTAATGGTCCAGCGCATTGTCAAGTGTCAAGTTCAAGTTCAAGTTCAAGTTCAAGTTCAAGTTCAAGTTCAAGTTCAAGTTCAAAGTGATATATTTCTATCTTTTGTTTTTAATAACTGTAGCAATAATTCTAATTAATTGTTCTACTTCATCCAAAAGCTCAAGTCTTTTTGTACTATCGCCATAGTTCACTTTATCCAAAATTTTCAAATTCACCCTTGATTCTTTTAGTTCTTTAAGGGTGATAGAAGTTTTGTTTATATAATCCCTACTCGAATTAGAGCCTTGTGCTTCTCCAAAATTCAAAGCAGAACTTCCTCCAGATCGCAAAAGCTGATTACCATAATATTGGCCTGTCAAATCAGTTGGAAGGCCATGGCAAAACAGAACAATGTTTGCAGCAAATTCAACAAGTCTATCCTCTATGTCAAACTTCTTATCCTGCATTCAATTTTTATTTTTGATTTTGTGCTTGATTCTTGCACTTGAACTTGAACTTTTATTTATGATGAAATACCGTTTTAATTTCCAACTCCGCGAATTGCCTGAACATTTCCATTACCCCGCAATAGGTTTCTACAGATAGATCTACTGCCTTTTGCAATTTATCTTCTTTGAGGTTACTTCCATGAAAATGATATTCAATAACCACCTTGTCATAGAACATGGGATGGATATCCGTAAGATTCGCAATCGTCTCGATATGGAATTCATCTACTTCCAACTTCATTTTTTTGAAAAGCGATGCCACGTCCAATCCCGAACAACCGGCCAAGGAAGTTAACATCAATGCTTTTGGTCGCAATCCACTTCCGTCACCTCCATCTTCTTTTGCAATATCTATTTTTACCGAATGACCTGATGGATTATTGCTTTCAAAGGCCATGTTGCCCAACCATTTGGTGCTGATATGATTTGTTGTACCCATAATTTTTCGTTTCTTGTAGTTACACAAAAATACAATAATCTAGGCTGTCATTTTGAGCACTGCAATCAACTTTACAACATACATTTTCCAAGCACTCGATTCGATAAAACACTTAAACTATATCCATGGCATTAGTTACACCCCTTGACCCTAATCACGATCCAGAAACCAAAGAATTGGCAGCGTTTTTTAATGAAACCCTTGGGTTTTGCCCCAACTCGGTTCTCACCATGCAGCATAGACCTGCGATTTCAAAAGCTTTTATCAACCTCAATAAAGCGGTAATGGCCAATGAAGGTAGGGTCACCTCAGCACTAAAACGTATGATTGCCTGGGTGAGCAGCAATGCTACCGGTTGCCGTTATTGCCAAGCACATGCCATACGTGCTGCCGAACGCTTCGGTGCGCAACAAGAACAACTGGATAATATCTGGGAATACAGAACCCACTCAGCCTTCTCCGATGCGGAACGGGTCGCTCTGGATTTTTCCTTATTAGCTTCCCAAGTGCCTAATGCCGTGGATACCAAACTAAAAG
>JBBSKR010000114.1:0-10814 GCA_038256135.1 Flavobacteriales bacterium
ATAGGAAATAGCGTTTTCTTAAGTCCTCATTCCATCCGTTTTCAGCATTACTCAATAGCATACCGTAATAAATAGCTTCACTTGGCGGCATTTTTTCGATGACATCACGGATCAAGGGTCCGTATTGTTCACTGCGCAAAGAGGTTTCTTCCGAAAGCATTTCAACCCCCTCGGTTACTGTTTTTTGTTCGGTATGGTATTCCAATTGCGCTACCAATTTTTCTATAATACCGTCTGCATTTAAATAAAGTAATATTTGTGCCAATTCTTTGGAAATGGCATTGTTGTTATCTGGAAAGAGTGGATTCAATTTTTTGATAATCGCGTAGCTGTCTTTTTCATTTGGATACCCCATTCTTATGAAATTTAAAGAGTAGGTCCTTAGAAGGTCCATCTCCATTTCTTGGGACAAATCAGCGATAGGAATTTGTTGCAGCTTATAAAGTATCTGGGATTGTAATTCCTTTTTACTTTGATGATTTAATGCAATGCTACCTTCAATTATTTTTCTTGAATCTGTTTCTTCCATATAGGTATTGATCCAGGTTTCATTAGGTTGATGCTCCAAAATCAAACGTGCTGCATAGCGTATAAAACGATCTTCATGATTCAAATGCTCCCAGGCAAGGGGAATCGCTTCCGGAGCTATTTTTTTATGAAATTGTTCCAATTTTTTTCTCAGTTCCCTAGCGCTATTTCCCGTACTGCCGCTCGCTATTATTTCGCTGTTTTCAGAACCTGTATAGCTTAGGCGATACAAATGGGAGTCCAACCGGCGGCCACCCGTAGCAAAATAGAGATTGCCATCATTTCCGGCGATCATATCCGTAAGCGGTAGGGGAATCCCGGATAAAAACTCTTCCCTGTCTGCAGTGTAGGAACTTCCATTTGGTTTCAAATCTATAAAATATACTGTTCCAAAACTCCAATCCATAATAAGGAGTCCGTTCCGGTATTTTGATGGGAAATTTAATCGGGAAGCAGATAGTACCGCGGTAGGGGAGCCCTGCTCTAAATTATGAACCGCTGGAAGATTATCGGGATAATACGCAGGCCATTTTCCAGAACCGGTACGCCAGCCGTACTCACTACCACTGGTTACGTGGTTAATACGTGTCGGCCTATACCAGGGCATACCAATGTCCCACTCCATATCGGCATCATAGGTAAACAATTCACCATCGGTATTGAAGGCCATGTCAAACGGATTTCTATAACCCGCAGAAACGAGTTCCCAAATGGAACCGTCTTCGTTGAATTTAGTTATCCAACCACCAGGAGCCTTAATATCATTGGCATGGCCCCTTGCATCCAAGTATGGCGTAAAGAGATTATCCTCTTCCCAATTATTGGGAAGTAAGCTATTTTCCCTAATCCTATCTGGAATTAAAGTATGGTTTCCGGCAATAAAGTAAATATCCTTTCCATCTGGGGACAACACAAAACTATGTGGCCCATGTTCGCCGGCACCCTCCAATTTAAGAAGCACGGTTACCGTATCCAGCGTTCCATCTTTGTCTGTGTCCGTAATGCGGTAAATACCACTGGCTTTTTCCTCGCTGTCAGGAACGTCATCATCCCAGCTTTTGTTTACGGCAACATATAAACTGTTGAAGGCCCATAAAAGCCCGTGCGCCTCGCCAATGTCAAGGTCCAAGGGTGTAACTTCTTTAGATCGTAAAGTTTCACCGGTTTTAGGGGTCTCAAAATGATAAATGTTCCCATATTGATCACAGGCGAACATTTGGTTGTTTTCACCCTGGGCCAAAGCCACCCACGAACCCTGTTCATTGAGACTTGGGTGATAAATTTCTTCTAGGGTAAAACCATCTGGAATTGAAAATGAGATTTCCGGACTGGTTTCCTCAGCGACGTTTTTTTTATTTTTTTCGCATGAAAAAAATAGCATACCAAATATCAAGGCTGCTATAAGGAGGATCGTGTTTTTGTACATAGTTGGGAGTTATTTATCTTTTAAAGATACAAACTAACCCTGTTTGTTTTTAGGCTAGTTGACGAAGCCCTTCATAAAGTACAATACTCACTGCATTGGCGAGATTCAAACTACGTATATGTGCACTAAATAATGGAATTTTAGCCGTTGTATTTTCGTTTTGTTTCAACAATGATTTTGATAGCCCTACCGATTCCTTTCCAAAAACAAGGTACATTCCTTCCTCAAAATGTATATCCCAGTGCGCTTTTTTAGCCGCGGCTGAAAAGAAAATCATTTCTTTTTTTTGATGTTGTTGAAAAAAGGATTCCTGATTTTCATATAAAATAACGTTGAGGTGTTGCCAATAATCCAAGCCGGCACGTTTTAAGCGTTTGTCGGACAGTTCAAAACCAAAAGGTTTTACCAAGTGTAGGGTAGACCCTGTAGCTAGGGCTAGACGGCCAATATTCCCAGTATTGTTGGGGATTTCAGGTTCCACGAGGACGATATTGAATCCCATTATTTTTTGATGGATTTTAAATATAACTGTTCTACCTTTTCCCGTGCCCAAGGTGTTCTTCTAAGAAATTTTAAACTTGATTTTATGGATGGGTTACTTTTAAAACAGTTGATATTGATTTTACTTGCCAGTGCTTCCCAAGTATAGATTTTGGTAAGATGCTCTAGCATGTCGGCTAGTTTAATACCGTGTAACGGATTATTGGGTTGACTTTCAGGAATCATTTATTCGTTATATTTTTTATATTTTTCTATAATATTTAAATCACTTTTGAAAGGCAATAAATAAAGAACGACCTGGTACCTGTATTTTATTTTTTAATACTTCCTTTCCTTCCATATCAAAAGAATCTCCTTTAACGGCTTGTTGCCAAGTACCATCTATGATATGATCTACAGGATTTTCCTGCGCATTGTAGAGTACAAGAATGTTTTTCCATGAATCACCATTGGCATTGTTTTCTATAGTATATGCTATAACATTCTCTTTGGCTTTTTTGAAATGAAGGTGCTCCACTACGTCGCTTGCATTTGTCATTCTGAAAGCTGGATGGGCTTTACGTAACGCGATTAAATTTTTATAATAATTGAATACCGCTTTATTTTTGACCTTCCAATTCCAATCTATTTGATTGATACTGTCCGGAAGATTATAGGAGTTGTGTGCTCCATTTTTGGTCCGGAGCATTTCAGAACCGGCATGTAAAAAAGCGGTTCCTTGGGAGGTAAGCACAATGGCGTTGGCCAATTTATCCATTGCAATCAGCTCTTCTTCAGTAGCCTCAGGCACAGAAATCTTAAGCTTATCAAATAAAGTATGATTGTCATGACAGGAAACATAGTTGATGGCCTGCCATGGTGCATTGGTCCAAGGGGCATCGGAATAATTAACTGCTCCATAATCAATTTCAGGGTGCTGAATGGAACCTACAATTCCAAATTTTATCGATTCTTCCATATTTGGCGCGCCACTTACAAACCCGGTACTTTTATCCTCAAAGACAGAGCCTTTTATCCCATCACGAAGGTCATCACTAAAAGCTGCAATTTCGGGTAGTTGCTGTACGTGTTTTTTAAGGGCTCTTTCCGCTTCCGGTAGTGGAGAATCTTTGGCAGTCCATCCCTCCCCATAAATAATGGCATTGGGATTTATTTTTTTTATAGCTGCGGACAAAAGGTTCATGGTAGGAATATCGTGGATGCCCATAAGATCAAATCGAAATCCGTCCAAGTGATATTCTTGCATCCAATAAATTACGGATTCCAACATAAATTTTTGCATCATGGCGCGTTCCGACGCGGTTTCGTTGCCACAAGCGGCAGCGTCAGCATACGACCCATCTTCCCAATGGCGGTAGAAGTATCCTGGAACTTCTTGATTAAAGTTAGAGGCTTCGGTCTTCCCGGTATGGTTGTAAACCACATCCAAAATAACCCCTATGCCATTGTCATGGAAAGTCTTGACCATTTGCTTGAATTCCTTTATCCGCACTTCCGCACTATAGGGATCGGATGAAAAGGAACCTTCTGGAACATTATAGTTTTTGGGGTCATAGCCCCAATTAAATTGCGGGGTATCCAAATTGGTTTCCTCTATGGAATAATGGTCAAAAGTGGGCAATAAATGCACATGTGTAATTCCTAATTCCTTTATGTGATCAATTCCAGTAGCCGTATTGTCTGGACCTCGTGTGCCTTCTTCCACCAGTCCTAAATAGGTGCCTGGCATCGAAGAACCGGATTGGGGATGAATGGTCATATCCCTAATATGCAGTTCGTAAATAATCGCTTCATTTGCGTTATTTACCTCAGGTCCTTTATCCGCAGACCAGCCTTTGGGATCAGTAGACGGCATGTCCAAAACCATTGCTTTATTACCATTGACACCTACTGCTTTCGCATATATTCCTGGTGTTTCCTGTAGCCAATTATTTTCTGACTTTACTTGAAAAGTATAATAGGTACCATTCAAATTACCTTTGACCTCTTTCTTCCAAATCCCCTCTTTTGCTTTTTCGAGCTCGTGTGTTGCGATGGGTACCGAATCTTGGCCAGATTTAAACAATCGTAGAAGTACTTCGTTTGCAGTAGGCGACCATAGTTTAAAAACTGTTGATGTTTTGGAATAGTTGGTCCATAAGTTTACGTTTATAGGCGCAGGAAAGGTATCGTATGATGGGATTTCCTTATGGTCTTTACAGGAATTAAAAAGAATCATTGCCATAATCAGTTTAAAATCTAATTTCATTTGAAAGCAAGGTCAAGTGATCAAAAATCTCTAATATAAGGAAACTTTGCTAATGGATTAGAGTCAATGGAAATTGCATATTTTAAAAGCTGAATTTCGTTAAATGAAAAAACTCCGGTAATCAGCCGGAGTTTATTCATCAATCAAAAAACGAACAGTCATGATAAACTGTTGTTACTGTTAAAATTACAACTTATGTGCCAAATATCCAATTTAAGGAATGTTTAACCTGTAATTTTTGAGGGTTATCCTAAATATGTTTTCAAAATTTTACTTCTAGAGGTATGTTTCAGCCTGCGAATCGCTTTTTCCTTGATCTGACGAACCCGTTCCCTTGTAAGGTCGAAAGTTTCACCAATTTCTTCCAAGGTCATGGAATGCTGACCTGCAAGACCAAAGTATAAACGTATTACGTCTGCTTCGCGAGGTGTCAACGTTTCTAATGCGCGCTCGATTTCGGTGCGCAAAGATTCATGCAATAATTCACGATCAGGATTTGGAGACTCACCACTACGCAATACATCGTATAGGTTTGAATCTTCACCATCGATCAAAGGAGCATCCATGGATACGTGTCTGCCTGAGTTTTTTAAGGATTGTTTTACATCCTCAACGGTCATATCCAATTCTTTTGCGATTTCTTCTGGAGAAGGCATTCGTTCATGCGCTTGCTCAAGAAAAGCAAATGTTTTGTTGATCTTATTGATTGAACCAATTTTGTTCAATGGCAAACGAACGATACGGGATTGTTCTGCCAAAGCCTGTAATATAGATTGACGGATCCACCATACGGCGTAGGAGATAAATTTAAATCCCCGCGTTTCGTCAAAACGCTGTGCTGCTTTGATCAGACCAAGGTTGCCCTCGTTGATCAAATCCGGTAAAGTTAGTCCTTGGTTTTGGTACTGCTTTGCAACTGACACCACGAATCTGAGGTTGGCTTTTGTTAGTTTTTCAAGAGCGATCTGGTCGCCTGCCTTGATACGTTGTGCCAACTCTACTTCTTCATCAGCGGTAATCAAGTCCACTTTTCCAATTTCTTGTAGGTACTTGTCCAAAGATGCGGTCTCCCTATTGGTGACCTGTTTTGTAATCTTAAGCTGTCTCATTAAAATAAATTAAGTTCAATTTGCATAGACTGCATATACTTATACGTAAAAAACTTTCAAATGTTACAATCGAATGATAAAAAGTTTTTATTTCTGTCAAACTGCATAAAAAAAGCTCCATTCAAATAAATGAATGGAGCTTTTTTTTAATTTTGGTCCAGCGTCTAACTAATCCCTTCTTGGTTTTCTATCACGGTCACGGTTACGATCGTTCCCACGACGGTCGTCCCTACGTTTGTCATCACGTGGTGGTCTTTCCTTAAAACCTTCGGGTTTTGGCAAAAGTGCCTTACGCGAAACTTTCTCTTTACGTGTTCTTGGGTCGGTACCTAAATACTTCACTTCAAACTCGTCGCCCATATTAACAACATCAGTAACATTTTCAGTACGTTCCCATGCTAATTCAGATACGTGCAATAAAGTCTCGTTGCCAGGGGCATCAAGATATTCTACAACAGCACCGAAATCAAGCATCTTGATGACCTTAACTTTGTAGGCCTCATTCATTTGAGGTTTGAACATCAACGAATCTATTTTCGCCAATACGGCATTGATTCCATTTTGATCTGTTCCTAGAATCTCAACGATACCTTCTTCGGTTACCGGATCTTCATTGATAACAATAGTAGTACCGGTTTCTTTCTGAAGTTCTTGAATCACTTTTCCACCAGGTCCGATAAGGGCACCGATGAATTCGTTCGGAATGGTTCGTGTGACCATTTTTGGAGAATGTGGCTTCACGTCTGCATTTGGAGCAGCAATAGTGTCGGTTAATTTTTCTAAAATATGTAAACGACCATTTCTAGCTTGCTTCAAAGCATTTACCAAAATTTCATAGGACAATCCTTTCACCTTAATATCCATTTGGCAAGCGGTAATGCCGTCGGCTGTACCCGTAACTTTAAAGTCCATGTCGCCTAAGTGATCTTCATCACCTAAAATATCGGAAAGAACTGCATATTTACCAGAATCAGCGTCTGAAATCAATCCCATAGCGATACCGGAAACAGGTTTCTTTAATTGTACACCTGCATCCATAAGTGCCATTGTACCTGAACAAACAGTTGCCATAGACGAAGAACCGTTAGATTCCAATACTTCTGCAACCACTCGAACCGTATAAGGACAATCTGCAGGAATCATTCCTTTTAAAGCGCGTTGTGCCAAGTTACCGTGACCAACTTCTCTACGAGAGGTTCCACGAATAGGTCTTGCTTCCCCAGTACAAAAGGGAGGGAAGTTATAATGTAGATAGAAAGTCTCTTCCCCTTCGTAAGAGGGCATATCTATTTTATTTGCTTCTCGTGAAGTTCCTAAAGTTACGGTTGCCAATGCCTGAGTTTCCCCGCGGGTAAAGATAGCAGACCCGTGAGTTGATGGAAGGTAATCTACCTCACACCAAATTGGGCGAATCTCATCGGTCTTACGACCATCTAATCGTAGCCCTTCGTTTAAGGTCAAGTCGCGAATCGCCGCTTTTTCAGCCTTGCGATAATATTTAGAAACCAAACCTCCAAAATCTTCCAATTCCTCTTCAGAAAAAGTAGCTTTTATTTCTTCTTTGATTTCAGAAAATGAAGCACTTCTTTCGTGCTTTGCAGAACCGGCCTTTGCGATTGCGTATACTTTATCATACGCCATATCATGAACCTTCTTTGCAAGAACTTCATCCTCTCTTTCCTGTGGATACTCACGTACTTCTTTTTTGCCGAAAGCTTCAGCCAAACGAATTTGGGCTGCACATTGTGCCTTTATAGCTTCGTGGGCAAATTTAATGGCTTCTGCCATATCTTCTTCAGAAATCTCATCCATCTCACCTTCCACCATCATTACGGAGTCCGCTGAAGCACCGATCATCATATCGATGTCCGATTCTGCTAACTGAGATCTGGTAGGGTTAATAATGAACTCACCGTTTACACGACCAACTCTAGCCTCGGAAATAGCACATTCGAATGGAAAATCGGATAATTGAATCGCTGCCGATGCGGCCAAACCGGCCATGGCATCTGGCATAACGTCGTCGTCATGCGACATCAACTGAATCATCACCTGCGTTTCAGCGTGATAATCTTTTGGGAAAAGTGGACGCAATACACGATCCACCAAACGCATGGTCAATACTTCACCATCACTTGGTCTTGCTTCCCTCTTGAAGAAACCACCCGGATAACGCCCGGATGCAGCGAATTTTTCACGATAGTCTACCGTAAGTGGAAGAAAATCCAAATCTTTTTGTTCATAATTGGAAACTACTGTACATAATAACATACATTTTCCCGACTGGACAACAACAGAACCATGGGCCTGTTTTGCCAATTTTCCTGTTTCGATAGAAATTTCCCTACCGTCACCGAGGTCTATGACCTCTTTGAATACTTTTGGAATCATAAAATTTGATTAAAACCTGCATTAGGCAGATTTGTTAAACAATGGTCTTTCCGACAAAATTTCTCTGGTCGGAGTTGTTGTGTTGTTGTGTTGACCAATGAAAAACCGTGTGTAGCTTTTTGTGTTTGCCTTTGCCAATGATTGGCTAAATCTCCCAAGGCACGGAGTATTTAAAAAAGGGGAAAGTTGACTATCCCCTCTATGCTTTATTTTCTAATACCAAGCTCTTTAATCAGCTCTCTGTATTTTACAATATCATTTTTGATCATGTAATCTAAAAGGCTTCTTCTTTTACCTACAAGTTTCACAAGGGAACGCTCTGTGTTATAGTCCTTATGATTATTTTTCAAGTGACCGGTCAAGTGATTGATTCGGTGCGTGAACAAGGCAATCTGCCCTTCGGTAGAACCTGTGTTCTCCGCTTTTCCGCCGTGTTTCTTAAAAAGTTCGGCTTTTCCTTCTTTGGTTAAATACATTCCAATATTGTTTTAAATGATTTTTATGTATATGATTGATTTTCAATCAGGGCGCAAAGATACTCTTTTTTTGAAATATGTAACTATTTCAATTTAAGAAAACCATATACGGAACTACTTTCTAATGGGATTGTTCTGTATTAAATCTATGTACTTATTCACCTTTTTCTTAAGGTCCTTTCTGTGTGAAATAAAATCGAGAAAGCCATGTTCCAATAGAAATTCCGCCGATTGAAATCCTTCTGGTAGTTCTTTACCTGTCGTATCCTTAACAATACGTGGACCTGCAAACCCGATCAACGCTCCAGGTTCGGCGATATTGATATCACCCAACATGGCATAGGATGCAGTTGTACCCCCAGTGGTAGGATCTGTACAAAGGGAGATATAAGGTAGCCCTGCCTCTGATAACTGTGCTAATTTAGCTGCTGTTTTAGCGAGTTGCATCAATGATAAGGCAGCTTCCATCATACGCGCACCGCCAGATTTGGAAATCATCATAAATGGCGTTTTCTTTTTTATAGCGTAATCTATACCCCTTGCTATTTTCTCGCCCACTACGCTACCCATGGAACCACCAATGAATTTAAAATCCATACAACATATAACAATGTCTTTACCAAGTGACTTTCCGTATCCTGTTCTCACAGCATCCTTTAATCCGGTCTTTTTTTGAGCGGCTTTTAATCGTTCTCCGTATTTTTTGGTGTCTTCGAATTTTAAAGGGTCTTTAGAAGTAAGTCTCTCATCAAGTTCGGTAAACTTATTGTTGTCGAACAAAATTTCAAAGTACTCCTTACTCCCAATTCTAACATGATAATCATCCTCTGGACTTACGTAAAAGTTTTTGGCCAAATCTTCAGACTCCACAATCTTACCTGTAGGTGATTTGTACCATAGGCCTTTTGGGGTATCTTTCTTTTCTTCCGTCGAAGTCTGTATTCCTTTTTCTTTTCTTTTAAACCAAGCTGTCATAACGTCCAATTTCAGTTTATCCCAAAAGTCTATTATAGCGTGTTCACGTTATTCAAATCCTCAAACGCTTTTTTCAAACGCTCTATAAACGATGATTCCCCGTGTCTTAGCCAGACTCTTGGGTCGTAGTATTTTTTGTTAGGTTCATCAGCGCCTTTTGGATTTCCTATTTGAGATTGTAGAAAATCCTTATTGTCTTGTACATAGTCACGAACCCCGGCAAGGAAAGCATATTGCAAATCGGTATCAATGTTCATTTTTATTACTCCGTAACTGATACCTTCCCTAATTTCCTCTACAGTAGAACCGGAACCACCATGAAATACAAAATCGATATGATTATGTTCAACACCGTATTTTTTAGAAATATATTCTTGGGAATTCTTGAGAATTTTCGGTGTTAATTTTACGTTTCCAGGCTTATACACCCCATGAACATTGCCAAAGGCGGCAGCAATGGTAAATCGTGGGCTCACTTTGGAAAGCTCCTCGTACGCATATGCTACTTCTTCCGGTTGGGTATATAATTTTGAATCATCCACGTCGGAATTGTCCACACCATCTTCCTCACCGCCGGTTATACCTAGTTCAATTTCCAACGTCATGTTCATCTTGCTCATGCGCTCCAAATATGCCTTGCAGATTTCGATATTTTCCTCTAATGGCTCTTCGGATAGGTCGATCATATGGGAACTGAAAAGGGATTTACCTGTTTCAGCAAAATGCTTTTCGCTTGCATCCAACATGCCATCTATCCATGGCAATAATTTTTTAGCACAATGGTCCGTGTGTAAAATAACTGTTGCGCCATAAGCTTCCGCCAATTGATGTATATGTTTAGCACCGGCTACAGCACCTAATATTGCTGCTTTTTGCCCTTCATTGGAAAGTCCTTTCCCGGCATTAAACTGTGCTCCACCATTAGAAAACTGAATGATTACAGGTGCTTTTAAGGTCGCAGCGGTTTCCAATACCCCATTAATAGTGTCAGAACCTATAACGTTTACAGCAGGTAGTGCGAATCCTTTTTCCTTTGCGTAATTGAATATTGCTTGTACTTCGTCTCCGGTAGCAACTCCCGGTTTAATATTGTGGGCCATAATCAATAGGTCTATTGGTTTCTAAAAAAATGTGCAACAAAAGTAATAAAACAATTATAT
>JBBSKR010000115.1:0-10617 GCA_038256135.1 Flavobacteriales bacterium
AGGCATGGTCCCCGCTAATATTCATTTTATAATCAGAGTTTTTTGAAGTGCCACCGCTGCCCATCATGTTTGCAGGCGGATTGAGCATGATGGCAGGTGGTACGTCAATACTGTTGCCATCCTGGGTGGAGACCAATATTCTGCTATAGGGTTTAATGGCCCAACAATCAGCATGGGCTTCCACGTCGCCAGACCGCCATGTGGCAGATTCTTTTTCAAGCAATGCAATGATAGCTTCTTTTTCAGATTGACCGTAAACCATTGAAACCGTAAAGCATATGAATACGAAAATGTGTTTCATAGGATAGACTATCGTGGTGTTTGTTGAATTTTAAGCTAAATCCAATCGGCATTTAATGTCATAACTTCAGGTTAGTTGGATGGGCTATTGGTATAAACAACATTACCATCGAAAATGGTCATCGCTATCTCAGTATTTAAAAGTTCATTTTCATCGACTTTCATTATATCCTGATTATAAATCGTGAAATCGGCTAATTTACCAGCCGTAATAGATCCTTTAATATCCTCTTCAAAAGCACCATAGGCGGCATCTAAGGTATACGATCGTAACGCTTGTTCCCGGGTCATTTTTTGGGCTGGCTCATAGCCACCTTCCGGAGTACCCTTTAATGTTCTACGGCTTACGCTGGCATAAAAACTGGCAATGGGGTTTAAGGGTTCTACGGGGACATCGGTGCCGTTCACAATTGGGACACCGCTTTGCAATAAGGCCTGCCACATATAAGCGCCTTCTAAAATCCGTTTCTCCCCAAGACGGTCGATTGCCCAAGGCCTATCCGAAGACATATGTACCGCTTGCATGGCAGGAATAACGCCCAGTTCCGCAAACCGCGGAATATCATCGGGGTGTAAATGTTGTGCATGCTCGATTCGGAATCTATGGTCGTTGGTCAAGTTTGGTAATTCAGTAAATGCAGCTTCATATCGGTCGAGTATTTCCCTATTGGCGCGATCACCAATAGCATGGGCGCATACTTGAAATCCATTTTGCAATCCTTTTAGCGACGTCTCCTTTACAAATTCCATCGGTAGCGTTTCATGGCCAAAATGTCCGGGTCTATCTGTATACGCCTCCAAAAGCCAAGCCCCCCGGGAACCTAGTGCACCGTCACAGTTTAGTTTTACGGAGCGTATGGTCACTAAGTTATCCGGATCTACTCTTGGGCCTTTCTTATACCATTCTTTGAGTAAGTCCTTGTCCCATCCCGTTAGCATGGCGTACATACGAATTTTCATTTTGTCCGTAGCTTTCATTTCATCATAGAGTGCTATGGTCTCGCTACCGATACCCGCATCATGAAAACCGGTAATACCATTTCTATGGCAAGCAGCTACGGCAAGCTCGAAAGCTTTAGCATTTTTTTCGGGAGTACTTTCAGGAATGTGTTGCGTAATCAAGGTCATAGCGCGTTCGTTGAAAATACCCGTTGGCCTTCCCAATCCATCTCGCATTACCTCGCCACCTTCTACCTCAAATTTATCGATTCCATCCTTTGACAAAATTTCCAAACCGGCAATTTCCATGGCCTTGGCATTGGCAAAACCGGCATGACCACTGGCGTGGCTCAAGTAAACCGGATTATCGGGCGATACCTCACTTAATTGGTAATGTGTTTGAAAACCGTTTACGGTATCAGCCGGCATTGCGTCCCATTTGCTTTGATGCCATCCCCTACCCGTAATCCACTCACCGGGGGCTACTTTTTTAACTTCTTCGGCCACGGCATCAACGATTTCTTGATAGCTGGCGGTGTTCATCAGGTCGAGGTTGAGTTCATTGTAGCCCAATCCCATAAAATGGCCGTGCCCTTCTATCAACCCTGGGGTCATCGTTTTACCTTCGAGATTTATGATTTGCGTTTGGTCGTTTTTAAACTGCTCCGCGTCGGCTAGGCTACCAGCAAACAGTATCGTATCGCCATGGGTTGCTACAGCTTCTACCGTAGTTTGGGTCGAATCTACGGTATAGATAGGCCCGCCATAAATTATAAGGGTTGCGGGTGTTTTTTTGGGACCTGAGCAAGCGGTCAAGAACAGAAAAGCAATGGCTAAGCTGTAGGAAATGGATTTTTGTAGTTGCATTTGGAAATGGTTTATACTTGTTTAGGTTATGACGTCGTAAAACTTACGCAAGACTTTTCTCGCCAACGCTCGAAGTTAACAAATATGCTAAGACTTTTATTAAAGAAATAAGAAAGCAGTTTATTTACTATAAAAAGGGAATTCTTGGAAAATATTTGTTTTCCATTCCTTTTTGACTTTTTCTTATATTGAACAGAATAAACCCAATGTTATAGCAGTATCATAAGGCTAATATGACGTTCCGTTTTGATTCTGAATCATCTCGTATTCCACAACATGTTTCTTATCCCCGAGTTTGAGATCATATGCTCCATCAATCTCATTCCATTGCGAGAATATAGACAGGCTAGACTGTAAGAGTTATATGAAAAATAGCTTTTTCAAAAAAAAGATTTCAAATAGTATAAAATCGAATATGATCATTGAGGATGGGTTAAAAGTATCCTCAATGATCATATAAATTTTTGCGCGAAACCTAACTCAGCTCCCAACCTTCGCGATAGGTCCCTTGTACCCATTCATTGGCTTTTTCCCAGTTGGTGACTCGCATTCCATCACCATCCCAAAGAATTTTACGTCTGCCAGGGTATTCGAACGGATCCCAATCGCCCAATACTTTCCCTTCTTTTAATTTTTTGTATTGGAACGCCTTAATGGCCAAATTACCCATTAAAACAGCTTCTGTTAGGGGTCCTGATCGTTTAAAATCTGAGGAGGTTTCCGCACCGGTCAAGCAACCTTCGACAAAATTACGTTGGTGTCCGCCGGTATCGCCTTCAATTCTAGGCAGGTAAGGTTTTGGAGGTGTTAGCAGTTCCATGGTGCTTGAAGGCAACAAACGTGCATTTCTCGAATAGGTATCACACACCAAAATGCCACGGGTACCATAGAAAATACTTCCCCCTCCGGAATCACCAATAGTTTCACCATCCTTTAATTCGTCTGGAAGGTCTGGTAACAATCCGCCATCATACCAGTTGAGGGCGACATCCCCATGCGCTTGTGTATTGAACTTTAATCGCACTATCGAGGATGCCGGACAGGATTCACTATAATCCGCTTCGACAAAATCACCCACCCAGTTGGTGGTACAGCTTGCTTCGGCTTCCGTAGGATACCCTAAGTCCAACACACTAAAAGGAGTTTCCATAATGTGGCAGCCCATATCCCCTAAAGCACCGGTACCAAAATCCCAAAATCCCCTCCATTTAAATGGAAGGTAGGCATCGTTATAGTCCCGCTTTTGAGCAACGCCCAACCAGAGGTCCCAATCCAGGCCTTTGGGAATACGGTTCTTATCCGTTGGTACTGGAACGCCCTGAGGCCATACCGGTCTGTTGGTCCAGCAATCTACTTTGTAGACTTTTCCGATCACACCAGATGCTATCCATTCTTTTGCTTCCCTACTACCATCACTGGAGGCACCTTGGTTACCCATTTGGGTCACGATGCCATTTTCTTTGGCTACATTGGTAAGCAATCTTGCTTCATTAATGTTATGTGTCAAGGGTTTTTCAATATAGGCGTGTTTTTTGGCACGCATAAAAGGCAGTGCTATGGAGGCATGCATATGATCAGGGGTGGCAACCATTATCGCATCCATATCCTTAAGTTGTTTATCATAGACCTTTCTAAAATCCACATATTGTTTTACATCGGGATAGAGCGCATAGGTTTCAGCTGCCCTACGTTCGTCCACATCGCAGAACGCCACGAATTTAACCTTAGTGGTCTCACTTAAACCACGGATGACTCCCGCACCTCTTCCACCAACACCGAAGGCTCCCATATATAGGGTATCACTTGGGGGGGTGTGATTTTTTCCGAGTACAAAACTTGGTACAATTGAGAATGCGGCAGATGCTGCCGTAGCATTTTTGATAAACTTTCTTCTTTGCATGATACTGAGTTGATTTTTATTAGCCCAGTAAGATACAAAAAAGAGTATGAGGAGGGAAAGTGTTATCCAACTCATATATTAAAGGTATTTTTTAAATAGTGATGATGCTCGAGTGCTTTGGATTGAACTAAAAATGGATGCTAGTTGTGCAATATGTTATTATAATATTAAAATTTGTTATTAGAACGTCCAAGCATACTATTTAACCGTATTGGTTAGGAGAAGAGTATCCGAAAGGACAATAATGAAAACTGAACATAACATTACCATAAAAATGAAAAAAGAAAATAATAAAACTTCCATCAGCTCAAAGCTGAAAAATGCGATTGAAAATGCCAATGCATGGGGAATTTTTGTAATGGGGAGCACCTTTGTATTAATGATAGGTGCTGCGTACATGGCCTTTATTTTACAGAGTGATTTTACTGAATTACATTTAGAGCGTAGGAGTACATTTATCGGACTAATTTTTATAATTGTTGCCGCTGCATTTTTTGTGTTTAAATTGAGTTTCTTTATTTATACGTTTTTTCGATTTTTAAAATATAAAGCTATTCCATCGGTATCGAACAAGGAATTACCGTCCGTTACGGTAATTGTGCCTGCCTATAATGAAGGCAAACAAGTTTGGGCAACGCTTAAAAGTTTGGCGGAAAGCGATTATCCTGAGCATAAAGTCCAGTTATTGGCCATTGATGATGGTAGTAAGGATGATACATGGAAATGGATGTTAGAGGCAAAGAAAGAATTGGGTGATCGTGTGTCCATTTGTCAACAACCTAAGAACATGGGCAAGCGCCATGCACTCTATAGAGGATTCAATGAAGGAACGGGCGAAATTTTCGTGACCGTAGACAGTGATTCCATTGTAGACAAGGATACCTTAAGAAATTTGGTAAGTCCTTTTATAGTAGATGAGAACTGTGGGGCCGTTGCAGGTAATATTCGCGTTTTGAATAATAAGAATGCCCTCTTACCAAAGATGTTGGATGTAAGTTTTGCCTTAAGCTTCGAATTCGTCCGCTCTTCTGAAAGCACCTTAAATTCAGTTCTTTGTACTCCAGGCGCTTTAGCTGCTTACAGAGCAACGGCAGTATTTGCCTGTCTAGAGGATTGGATCAATCAAACATTTATGGGACAACCTTCAGATATTGGTGAAGATAGGGCGATGACCAATATGATTTTGAAACAAGGGTTTCATGTACTTTTTCAAAGAAATGCGTATGCGTACACCAATGTTCCAGAAAGGTACCAAGGTTTATACAAGATGTTTATTAGATGGGGTAGAAGTAACGTTCGTGAGAATATTCAGATGTCAAAATTTGTGTTTAAGAATTTCAGAAAAGGACCAAAAGCGGGTACTAGATTATTGTTCTTTAGCCAGTTTTCAAGAATTGTACTTTGCTATCCATTTGTATTGTTCATGTTATTTTTTGTAGTTACGCATCCATTGCTGTTTTTAAGTTCAACCTTGGTCAGTATATTGGTACTGTCAACATTTCCAGTGCTGTTTTACGCTAAGCGGTATACTTTAATAGAGTCTTTCTGGGCATATTCCTATAGTATTCTCTATACTTTTGGATTGTTTTGGATTACACCGTATGCTATTGCTACAGCTAGTAGAAGAGGTTGGTTGACTAGGGAGATATCCTAGAAATCAAAATATTCAGAATTTAAAAGGGTTCCTATTACTTATGTGATAGGAACCCTTTTTTACCGCTAAAGCCAAAAATCCTGAATATCAAATTTGCTAATGGAAACTATCTTAAGCCCTTAAATGAAAGCGGATTCCATTCCTTATAAAACTGCTCTAAATAATCCAACATAAATTGATGCCGTTGTTCTCCCAAACGTTTACCTGTCTTGGTATTCATTTTGTCTTTGAGCAACAAAAGCTTTTCATAAAAATGATTGATAGTCGGAGCTGTGGATTTTTTATATTCCTCTTTCGTCAATTTTAAATTTGGAGGTACGCTGGGGTCATATAGCAGGCGGTTTTTGAATCCTCCATAATTAAAGGCACGTGCAATACCCATGGCGCCAATAGCATCGAGACGGTCGGCATCTTGTACAACCTGTAATTCTTTAGAGGAGAATGTTTTCCTTTTGTTCTTGCTGTCTTCCAAACTGGATTTAAATGAGCTAAATCTTATGATTTTGACTACATGGTTGATCGTTCTTTTGGGAGTGCCAATTGACCGTAAAAAATCTTCGGCCATTTGCGGGCCTAAGGCCTCGTCCCCATCGTGAAATTTTGCATCGGCTATATCATGCAATAGCGCTCCAAGGCTGACTGTTAAAATGTTCACCTTTTCTTCCCGTGCGATAAGCATGGTATTATTGAACACCCGTTGAATATGAAACCAATCATGGCCTCCTTCTGCATGCTGCAGGGTTTCCTTTACAAAAGTGATGGTTTCCTCTACAAGTTCGGTATCGGTCATTTGAATGAGTTTATGCCTGCCGTTACGGCAGCTTCAATTTTTGGAACCAGGTCATCTATGTTGCCTTTATTCTCTATAGGTTCTTGAACATCAAAAGTGACCCTGGCACCTAGCCCCATCGGAAATTGGCCATATCGAACCAATTTCCAAGAATTGTTGATGCTTATAGGAACGATCAACGCAGAGGGCGCTTTTTTAAGGAGCATTTTTAGCCCCATGGGTTTAAACGGTTTGGGATAGCCGTCCCTACTTCTGGTCCCTTCCGGAAAAATAACGGCGCTTCTATTATATTTTTCAATATAACTGCCTAGTTTTCCAATTTCCAATAAAGCTGTTTTTCCATCTTTTCTATCGATTAAAACGGATCCACCATGCGATAAGTTGAAGGATACACTGGGAATACCTTTACCCAATTCTTTCTTACTTACGAATTTGGGATGATATTTTCGCATATTCCAAATAATAGGCGGTATATCATACATGCTTTGGTGGTTGGTTACAATGATCAATGGCCTGTTGGTAGGTAGGTCATAATCGTTGGTAAATCGATAGGTAGTACCTAAAATATGGGTACTTTTCATAAGAAACCAATTGAGTATACTAACCATTCTTTTTAATCCATTATATCCAAAAAGTTGAAAAGCCAACCATTGTAACGGATGAAATAAGAGCAGACAAAGGCCAAATACCACAAAAAATACTGGGGTTATAAAATATGACAAGAATTTCTGCATATGGCAAAAATAAAAAATCACCTCTAATGAAGTGATTTTAATGTTATAATTCTCCCCTATTGGGCGAGTTAGGGGGGCTACTAGCAAAACTCATCATAGGCTTGGGCCAAGTTTTGTGCAATCATTTCAGCCGGTCTGCCTTCGATATGATGACGTTCGATCATATGGACCAAGTCGCCGTCCTTGAACAACGCCATGGATGGGGAAGAAGGAGGAAAAGGAACCATAAGTCCCCTTGCCGCATTTACCGCTTCTATATCCACACCGGCAAATACGGTAACCGCATAGTCTGGTTTTTTAACGTTTTGCAAGCTCATTTTGGCCGCTGGCCTAGCATTTGCCGCTGCACAGCCACAAACAGAATTCACGACCACCAAGGTAGTCCCTTCCTTTTTTATAGCTTTTTCTACGGCTTCCGCAGTATATAATTCTTCAAATCCGGCAGATGCCAAATCGTCTCTCATTGGTTTTACTAATTCCGCAGGGTACATAATATTTTTTTTAAATTAAAAGTATTTCAAAGATAACCAATTAGTCGTAGACAAAGGGAAGACCTTAACTTTTCCTTAGCCTTACTTTCTAATGGTAATATTTTATCTTTGGCGAAATTGAAAATAGAAGATGATTAAATGGTTGGGAGCTGTGGTAGGCTTTTTTGTTAGGGGCTTGTCGGGAGCAATATTAGGTTTTTTTGCAGGCAGCATTATAGATGGATTTTTTGGTTCCAATAAAGGAGGGGCACGTAACGTTTTTCAAGATTATACGCGCCCAAATGTTACACCCGCGGATTTTGAATTGAATCTGCTTTCACTGTGCTCTATTGTCATAAAGGCTGACGGACAGGTGAGTCAATCGGAAATGGATTATGTACGACAATATTTTGTGGGTACTTATGGTAAGGATAAGGCCAATGCAATATTCAGGACCTTTAATGAGGTCAACAAAAAGAGGGAGATTTCCGCTGAGCGTATCTGTACATTTTTAGCGCAACGAACGCGGTATGAAGTGCGGTTGCAATTGCTTCATTTTTTATTTGGAATTGCTCAGGCTGATGGCAGTATTTCAAACCTTGAAGTTCAAAAAATTCGCGAGATTGCTGGATATTTAAGGGTATCGCTAAATGAATTCGAAAGCATCAAAGCCATGTTCATTAAGTCAGCCGATAACGCTTATAAAATTCTGGACGTTGAAAAATCCGCGACGGATGCCGAAGTTAAAAAGGCATATAGGGAAATGGCCAAGAAATACCATCCGGATCGCGTAAATACGCAAGACGAGGCTATTAAAAGAGGCGCTGAGGAAAAATTTAAACAGGTTCAAACCGCCTATGAAACCGTTCAGAAAGAGCGTGGAATAAGTTAATGATCGGTAATGAATAGGAACCGGTCGACAGTAGGCAGGAATAAGATTTCGCCATAAATAGCGAAAAACCAAATTACGGACTCGAACTATGCAAGAATTGTGGTTTTATGTACAATTAGGATTACAACATGTGCTGGATCTAAATGCCTATGATCATATCCTATTTTTAATGGCATTGGCCCTCCCATTTACTTTTAAGAGTTGGAAAAGTGTGTTGCTATTGGCCACGGTATTCACCTTTACCCATTGCATGGCGTTGGTATTATCCGTTTATGAACTAGTGGTAATGAAAGTAAGCTGGATAGAGTTTTTGATACCAGTAACCATTTTAATGACCGCATTGTTCAATTTGATATACCAAAAAAGCCAAGAAGATCATAAAAGTATTTGGTTGCCTATTTTGGCCACGGCTTTTTTTGGATTAATTCATGGTTTTGGTTTCTCCAACTATTTTAGGATGATGATTATGGGTGAAGAGGATAAGTTGAGGCCATTAGCCGGTTTTGCTACCGGGATAGAAATTTCGCAAGTAGTAATTGTGCTTTTAGTGCTGGTGTTGGCCTTTGTATTCCAATCGATTTTTAAGATCAAAAAAAAGCCATTCGTTTGGGGAGGAAGCATGTTGATCATAGTGATCACCCTTCCTTTACTATATCAAACATTTCCAGTTTGAGATTGTTAAATTTAACCCTAAGTTGGTGCCCTTCCTTTACAAAGCGGGTATCTTAGTGAATTATGCCGGGGTTTAGTATAGAAGAAATGAAGAAAGCCAAACAATTAAAATATGACAGGGCCTATTTGAGAATGGCAACCGAATGGGGTAAGTTATCTGCCTGCAAAAGAAAACAGGTAGGGGCGATTATTGTGAAAGGACGTATGATCATTTCTGACGGCTACAATGGAACACCAACTGGTTTTGAGAATTTCTGTGAGGACGAAGATGGTTATACCAAGTGGTATGTTTTACATGCAGAAGCCAATGCTATCCTAAAAGTAGCCAGTTCTACCCAGTCCTGTCAAGGGGCTACGCTGTATATTACTTTGTCCCCATGCAGGGAATGCAGTAAATTAATTCACCAGTCTGGCATTAAACGTGTTGTTTATCAAGTTGCCTATAAAGATGATTCGGGATTGCAGTTTTTGCATAGGGCGGGGGTGGAATTGGAACACATGCCAGAAATAAATGTGCTTATATAGCGTTTGAACTAATGATGAACAAAAAATATGGTTTTCTATTGCCACTAATCATTGCCTTGGCTATTGCTATTGGTGTGTTCGTAGGGGGGAAGCTAAATTTTAACGATACACCGGAAAGGCTGTTCACTACCAACTCTAAAAAGGACAAGCTCAACAGACTTATAGATTATATAGATTATGAGTATGTGGATGAAATAAATACCGATAGCATTGTAGATGTAACCGTAAATAGCATCCTTGAAAAATTAGATCCCCATTCCGTTTATATTCCAGAAAAGGAAATGACCCGTGTTTCGGAAAATATGAAAGGCGATTTTGTTGGCATCGGCATCAATTTTTACTCTTATCGCGATACGATTACGGTTATTAAAACGGTAAAGGACGGTCCTAGCTTTTTAAAGGGAATTTTGCCAGGCGACCGTATCTTAATGGCCAATAAAGATACCTTATACGGCAAAGAACTGGATAGTGAGGTAATCGTAAACAAGCTAAAGGGAAAAGAGGGTACATCGGTCAACTTAACGGTATATCGGAAAGCTGACAACAAGACTTTTGAAGTAAAGGTAAAGCGTGGACTCGTTCCTTTGAAAAGTGTTGATGCTTTCTATATGCTTACCAAGGACATGGGCTATATCAAAGTGAACCGATTTGCCGAGTCAACGTTCAAGGAGTTTAAGAAGGCGTTGTGGACCTTACAAAAAAGGGGGGCAAAAAAATTGGTTCTTGATCTTCGCGATAATCCCGGGGGATATTTGGGAATGGCCGAAGAAATGGCTGACGAATTTTTGGAAGAGGGAAAACTTATCTTGTTCACTAAGAACAAAAAAGGAAATATAGACAAGAGTTACGCAACCGATGAGGGTAGTTTTGAGGA
>JBBSKR010000116.1:0-10594 GCA_038256135.1 Flavobacteriales bacterium
AAATAAAGCACCCATAAGTAGATAATAATTTGGTGCCATTAACGGAAGTATTGCCGCGACACAACTTAGCAGTACCCCATACCAAGTGGACTTCCCCACCCCAAGTTTATTGATTATGGTAGCTGCAAATGGAAAAACACAAAAAACGCCCAAGGAGAGAAAGAAAATAGCAAATCCCAATTGAGAATTGTCAATGCCCAAAGATTCCTTTACCGTAGGTATATAAATGGCCCAGGTACCAAAGAGAATATTGATACTGGCAAAAACCCAAGAAGGACCAAAATAACGCGGGTTGGAAAGAATTAATCGTAGGGATTTCAAAATATTGATTGTTTAATTCGGCCTAGCTTAGCGCAAGGGTTGTTAGTTGTTGGTTGGCGTCAGGTTCAACGTCCAGTGTCCAGTGTCCAGTGTTCAGGGTTCAGCGTTCAAGAAAAAACTTATACCGTATTGTTCATTGTTCATTGTTTATTGTTTATTGTTTATTGTTTATTGCAAATTGCGTTTTTCGTTTTTCGTTTTTCGTTTTTCGTTTTTCGTTTTTAAAAATTCATTTAACCCATTACTAAGTACTATATACATTGTACTATGAACTAATCCGCTAAAATCCCGGCCTTTAAAATTTGACCAAAATGATACATGTCTTCATAAGTTGAGTAAAAAGGAGCAGGGGCCAATCGAATCACATTGGGTTCGCGCCAGTCTGTAACTACACCATTATCCATCAAATAATTGAATAGGGACCTACCTTGACCATGCAAAAATACCGATAATTGACAACCACGATCTTTAGGCGTAATTATTTCGAAAGAAGCAGCAACCTCTTTATCGATTTGCTGCAAAACGAACTCTAGGTACGATACGATTTTAATTCTCTTTTCTATCAATGCCTGCATCCCTACCTCTTCAAATAAGGTAAGAGATGCCAAATAGGGCGCAACGGACAATATGGGCGCATTACTAATCTGCCACGCATCTGCATTTTCCATGGGCTCAAATTCGGGTTTCATCAAAAAACGGGTATCTTTCCTTGTACCCCACCAGCCCTCGAATCTCGGTATATCCTTTTTATTCAGGTATTTTTGGTGTACATAGATTCCGGAGGCATTGCCCGGGCCACTGTTCATGTATTTGTAACTGCACCAGGAGGCGAAATCGGCATTCCAGTCATGTAATTTCAATTCAACATTGCCTACGGCATGGGCCAGATCCCAACCTACCATCGCTCCTACCGCCTTGCCAGCCTTGGTTATGGACTTCATATCCATTACCTGACCATTATAGTAATTTACCCCTCCGATCAAAACCAAGGCAAGTTCATCCCCTAGTTCCTCTATTTTTTGAAGTATGTCTTCAGTCCTCCAATGGTGCTCGCCTTCCCTTTTTTTTACCTCAACTATCGTATTATCCGGGTCCATTCCGTGAAAACGGACCTGGCTCTGGAACATGTATTGGTCACTTGGAAATGCTTTTTCTTCGCATAAAATTTTGAAGCGGGTTGCTGTTGGCCTGTAGAACGAGACCATAAGTAAATGAAGGTTAACGGTTAGGGTATTCATAACGGAAACCTCCTCCGTTAGTGCGCCAACCACTTTTGCCAATGGTTCCGCCAGACGCTCATGATAGTCCCACCAAGGTTTTTCGGCATAAAAATGTCCTTCCACGGCCAGTTCGGCCCAGTCTTTCATCACCTCATCTACAAAACCTTTTGTCCGCTTGGGTTGAAGACCAAGGGAGTTCCCGGTAAAATAGATGACCTCTTTTCCTTTAATTTTCGGAAAAATAAATTCATCGCGATATTTTCTTAGATTGTCTTTTGCATCCAGGGATCGGGCAAATTCCAACGTATTTTCAAACTCCATAGCTAATTTTGTATAAAAGTAATCATAAGCTGCTAAAAGAAAGTATCCGTTTAAGCATTTGAATCCAAGGTGTGGGTTCGTAATCGCATTTCGATAATGTGCTTTTTGAAGCCTACTTTTTCATAAGCGCGTATAGCGGGCTCATTGTCCTCATAGACGGTTAGCCGTAATTCTAGCAAACCAAGCTCCTTGGCCCATTGTTGCAAACGGCTTATAATGGCTCCGTTAATACCCTTTCCCCTATAGTTTGGATCGGTGTACATAAACCCTAAATACGCATACGTTTCATGATCCAGATAGTGCCGTGCAGGCTTTTCCAAACCATATCCAGTAGCCACGATACGGTTACCATCACATGCAACAAGCACCAAAGCCCTTGGGTTCTTCATTAAATCCCCCAAATTATAATAGGTAACTTTTCCTTCTTTGATCGTGGGGTCGAAAGGTCGTTCAGCGTTGATTACTTCCTGTTCAAACACAAGAAGCCCAGGCAAATCATCTTCAACGGCCGCTCTTATGACTATGTTTTCATTCATTGCTTCCTATTTAGAAGGCATTAAATTAAGGCTTAAAAAGCTATTTTAGCAAAAAGAACCGTATGCATTTCCTATCGCCCATTTTGGAAGCCTATTTAGCCGAAAATTCTCAAGAAGAACCGCAACTATTACAAGAATTAACCCGCGAAACCCACCTTAAGGTCTTGCAGCCACGCATGCTTACCGGACATTTTCAAGGGCGGGTGCTCAGTCTGTTGTCAAAATTGATCCAACCGAAATACATACTTGAAATTGGAACTTATACCGGATACTCCGCACTATGCTTGGCCGAAGGCTTGCAAAGCGATGGTACGCTACATACGATAGATGTGAATGCAGAATTACAACACATTCAGCGAACCTATTTTGACCGGAGCGCTTATGGCCCACAAATCATCCAACACGTTGGGGATGCTTTGGATATTATTCCAAAACTTGACCTGACCTTTGACCTGATTTTTATCGATGCCGAAAAAAAACAATATCACCATTACCTGGAAAAAGTCCTGCCCAAAACGAAATCCGGTTCCGTTATACTTTCCGATAACGTACTTTGGTCGGGCAAAGTAGTTGAGCCCTTGGATCCGAAGGACCAAGCAACCAAAGTGCTATTGGATTATAATAAAAAACTTAGCGAACACTCGCTTTTAGACACCGTTTTATTGCCTATACGGGACGGTTTGACGATAAGTAGGGTAAAATAAGCAACAGGTATAAATTATAAAAAATCCAGGCAGATACTACTCCTACCAAAGCACCGACAGTAATGTCTATTGGAAAATGGACCCCAACATAAATCCTACTCATAGCGAACAAGATGGGCCAAATATAAAAGAGATAGACCCATTTGAAATGATGCCTAAGAAATAACACTACTAAGGTGGTTATGGAAAATGAGGAGGATGCATGACCAGAAAAAAAGCTGTACCCGGACGAACTTCTTAAAATACGGATCAAAGTATTTAATTCTTCATCGTTATTTGGCCTCAAACGAACTACTACCTGCTTGGTTAAATCGGTAAGGGTGGTCACAAAAAAAACTAGCACCAATACCGTCAGAATCATAAATATGGCTTGCCGCTTTGGAAATTTTATAAAAAAAAGCAAGAAGAAAATAATGAACAAAGGTATCCATGGAGGGTATTTGGTTACCGTAGACCAAAAAAAATCATACTGTTCTATTCCCAGACTATTCAGATAGACAAAGGTCTCGCGATCCCATTGTAAAATCCGTTCCAACATTTGGGGCTATTTTCTTTTGATACTACCAGTAACATCACTGATATTCTTGCCCACATCACTAATCTGCTTTTTAACATCTTTGGCCAAACCAGAATCAACATCCTTTTTCAAGTCATCGATATCCTTTTTGATGTCCTTCACAAAACTGGTGTCAAAACCCTGCTTATCGGCACTTTTCTGAATTTCCTGTTTAATATCTTCGGTCGCATCCTTCAATTGACGCATACCTTTTCCCAATCCTTTGGCGATACCAGGAATTTTATCTGACCCGAAAACCATCACCACTATGAACAGGATGAAGAAAATTTCTGCGCCACTTATAAATAATGAATACATAGCAATCATAGTGCAAATATAAACAAGTTTTAGCATCCAAATTAAAAAAGCCCCGTAGTTATACGAGGCTTTTAAAGAAATTGATTTAAAACTATTTTCCTTTGATTTCCTCTTTCATTTTATCGAAGTCGCTTTGCTGTTCTTTCTTTGGCCAGCTATTGTTCGTTGTATCGATATCCGCCGTTTCCATTTTAGGGTCAACGACTACTCCGGTAAGCTCTGTAGCCGAAGAAATGACCAATTTTACTTCTTTATCGTTCTTTCTCCAGATTTCTGGCGGGTAGGTTATATTTTTCACCGAACCATCTGCATAGGTATACTCTACGATCAGGGGCATCGGAAGACCTCCGGGACTGTTATAGGTTATTTCATAGAAGTATTTTGGTTCCTTCACCGCAGCTCTTTCCGCTTCGGTCATGTTATCCATCATAAACTCCTTAAGGGTTTTGGAAGATTCTGAAGGTAAATTGTCCTTCAGTTCAGGAGCGACGATATCCGTATCGCCATATTCCTCCAAATACACCAATGGTGGTAAGTCTGTTTCGGTCATTCCACGTTCGGATAGGTAGGCCTGCATTTTTTTGTTCGGCTTATCACTCACGTAGTATTTCTTGATGTCCTTGACACCGATATCCACATAGTCCGTAGTATAGAACCAACCTCTCCAATACCAATCCAAATCGACCGCCGATGCATCTTCCATAGTTCTGAAGAAATCTTCTGGGGTTGGGTGTTTAAACTTCCAACGTTGTGCATAGGTTTTAAAGGCATGGTCAAAAAGCTCATGGCCCATTACCGTCTCCCTTAAAATATTGAGGGCGGTAGCAGGTTTTCCATAGGCATTGGGACCTAATTGAAATACATTTTCTGGATTGGACATGATCGGTGAAATGGTACTTTGATCACCGCTCATATAAGGCACTATCTTGGCAGGATCACCTCTTCTTGACGGATATTTGTCATTGGGCGCGATGGCTTCCGGATAGGCTTCCCCAAACTCCTGTTCTGCCATATACTGCATAAAGGTATCCAAACCTTCATCCATCCATCCCCATTGACGCTCGTCTGAATTAACGATCATCGGGAAGAAGTTATGACCGACCTCGTGAATAATTACACTTAACATACCGAATTTTGTACGATCGGAATAGGTTCCATCCTCATTGGGTCTGCCGTAGTTCCAACAGATCATGGGATATTCCATCCCCTGATTTTTTGCGTGGACCGATATCGCTTTTGGATAAGGATAGTCGAACGTGTGCGCAGAGTACGATTTAAGGGTATGTGCTACCGCTTTAGTGGAATATTCCTCCCACAAAGGGTTTCCTTCCTTGGGATACATGGAAACCGCCATCACATCTTTATTTCCTATTTTTACCGCCTGCATGTCCCAAATGAATTTACGGGAGGTAGCAAAACCGAAATCACGCACATTTTCCGCTTTCAGCTTCCAGGTTTTTGTTTTATCGGAAAATCCTTTTTCGGCAGATTCCACCTCTGCTTGCGTTACGATCAGCACCGGTTTGTCATACGACTTTTTCGCTTGTTCATAACGGTTCATCATCTCTTTGGAATAGACCTCTTTCCTGTTTTGAAGCACTCCGGTACCATCCAAAACATGATCGGCAGGAACCGTTATATTCACTTCATAGTTTCCGAAAGGAAGCGCAAACTCACCACTACCCCAAAATTGATGGTTTTGCCATCCTTCTACATCACTGTATACGGCCATTCTAGGGAAAAACTGCGCAATTACATAGGCTCTGTTCCCATCTTTAGGGAAAAATTCAAATCCGGATCTCGCCCTGTTTACGGTATGGTCTGGTATATTATAGTTCCATTTGATAGCAAAAGAATATTGTTCGCCACTTTTTAGCGGGGTTGGCAAGTCGACACGCATCATGGTGAAATTAATGGTAAATGGCAATACCTTACCAGATGCATCCTTTACATAATCAATATTGAAACCCCCATCAAAAGGTTCTCCCATATAGTTGCTCACAAAAGCTTCTGGCTGCTCTGCAATAGGGATACCGCTACCATCCCGCAAGGGTGCCTTAGAATCTTTGGCTCGAACATTCTGATCCAGCTGTACCCATAAATATTCCAGATCATCTGGCGAATTATTGGTATAGGTTATGGTTTCCTCGCCAAATATCTTGGCATTCTTATCATCCAACCGAATGTCCATCACATAATCTGCCTGTTGCTGGTAGTAATCGGGCCCTGGGGCGCCAGATGCCGATCGGTAGGTATTTGGGGTGGCGAACTCTTCGTAGAGTTGCTTAAACTTACTTTGATTATAGTGCCCGGGTTCCTTTTCTTTGGTCACTGTATCCTGTGCGAAGGAAACAGCCCCGAAAAGAAATAAAACAGCGGCAAATACATGCGTTACTTTTTTCATTTTTTACCTTTTTTAGTGTGCGAAAATTAAAGTTTTTAAAGGGATTTCTTAATATCTGTTACAAATTTAACATTCCTTTAGTATCGGATTTTACAAGTACGTGGCTCTTTTTTTTACCATTTGCTTTTAAATGCACCACGTTCTGTTGATCGTCATAGATATCCATTAGAATTTCATTTTGGATCGCAATTTGTTTCAAGCTAGCCAAAGGGACATCCGGCACTTCCAAATAACAAATGATCATATCGGTATCGTACTTTTTACCAATGAATGTATACGCAACCGTTTTTCCGTTGATTTCCACCACAAACTTTGTGCGTAGGTATTTTTCCAAATACTCCCTGTTCATTTCAGTCTCCTTATCCGTACCCAATTTAGATTCTAGACCGTACCGCTCTTTCAGTATGGCATTCATATCATCGACAAAAATACGGGTGATGATCTGTACCGCTTTATCCTTTTCGGAATAATCCACATTGGTGACACTGATATAGAATTTATGTGCCCCTACAAAAGCAAAAAGTGGCAGTAGTGCCAGCAATATGCTTTTTCTTAAAAAATTCATGTCCATTAATTTTTTTATAACCACTTCAAAGCGTGTGCCAAAGATAACCGTTAATCCATAGTATTGTTCTTTCTGTAAACCACGCTCTTTTTTCGCATATACTCCCAGATTTGAATTTGATCATGGGTATCCACTATTTGTTGAAAAATAGGGTCCACTTCGCAGAAGTAAAGAAAATCATCTATTTTTTCGTCGGGTATTCGCAATTCTTTCCGATAGTCGGCATCTTCAAAAAAGGCACGTACCCGTTCCGTTCTATCGTACACCTTATTTCTCGCTACCCGTTGTTTCAACATTTTGGTACGACCCGTTATGGCATTGATCAGCGGGTCAAAGCTCATAAACGGATTGGTGGTCGCGGCGGCTAGTTCCCGTTCTGCCTTAGTAGGAATACGTATATATGCATTGGGCAAACCCAAGGTAGAAGCGGTAACTACAGGCTCCAATTGCAGCGTGGCCAAATCTTTGGCGATATCTCCGGAGAGATTATAGGGCGTTACCGTAACCTCGTCCAACTCCGTCAACGCATCCTCCAGACCAACGGATATGAATTTGCTTTCAAAAATGGCAATGGAAACAACGATTATTTTTTTCTGGTACTGTACTGCAGAAAACACCAAGGTGTCATGAAGGTGAACCGGAATCATAAAAAATCCGTTATTATCGGTAATGGTCGCCCTTTGGGTCGTTAGATTTAGGACATGGGTAGCGGCTACATCCCCGTCATCGCTATAGACTTTGCCCTCCAAGTTTTTTGAAGTTTCGGTTTGGGCCACCACCGTACCTGCGGATAAAAGAAAAAATATAAGGAACCTAGTCCTCATTTATCTCTTTAAGGAAACTCTTACTGTTATCGACCAAAGCATCGATAAGCTGAAACTCATTCTCCTTTTTTATCAAGGTCTGTGTGTTAATTCTTGTATCACAATAGATCAAAAAGGCATCTATTTTATCTTGGGGAATATTGAGATCGACTACAAAAAATTGATCATCGTACACCTGTCGCAATACATCGCTCAACAATAATTTAGGACCGGTTTCCTCAGATTCATCCTGTGATTTGAATATGGCACGGAAAATATTCGCGATATTAAGTCCGTTCTGCATGCCTACTTGCTGTTGGGCAAACGCAATATTATCTACCTCGGTACTACGATCGATCTCATACTCATAGCCTTTGAATTCCTCATTTTTCAGCTTGAGAAAACGCTCTTGCTGATCTGGGGTAATGACCACTTCATCCAATTCGGTCACCTTTTCGTTCACTTCGACCACGAGCCGACTGTTGGCCAAAATTTCTTCCGTAACGGTAACCACTTTGATGTTGTAGTTCACCGCGGTAAACACCAACTGATCCCCCAATTTTACATTGATCTTGAACTCCCCTTTATCATTAGTGATAGTTGCCCTTTCTGCGGTGGAATTGATTACGTTTTCATTGGGTACTGCCTGATCCATATAAATCACGGACCCTCTTAAGGGAACTCGATCGGTATCTTGTGAAAATCCGTTTGTGAAGGCAACTAGCATTAACAGGAAAAGTATTTTTTTGGTCATTTATAGTGTATTATTCGTATAAAGCCCTATGTACGGTACTTTATAGCATATAAAGTAAAGATATGTAACCATGATAAAAAAACCCCCGCCAATAAACTTTTGTTAATTTCTTTCCAGCATGCAAAAATTGGGAATACAGCGGTAATCCCGAGTATGTACTTGTGCCTGTCGTTTAACGAGTAATACTGTTATTTAACCTATCGGGATATTATTTTATCCTATAAATACCCCTAGATGAGGAGATAATCCTATTTTTGTTTCCCCACTATTTTTAAGTCTTAAAACGCTTGGTATGAAAGCACTAATTTTCTTGATCCTATGTACAATGCTTACCATACCAACGGTATACGGGCAAATAAAAATAGGTGATAATCCACAAAATATAGACCCATCATCTGTGTTGGAACTGGAGAGCGGTTCCAAAGTACTCGTGATAACACGGGTCTCTACCGCGCAGATGGATGTAATTGCACCCCAAAGAGGCGGCATGGTCTATAACACGGACACGGAATGCATCCATTACTATGACGGTGCCCAATGGGTCAATCTGTGTGATGCGGTAAGCTTTAACATCACCAATGATCCCATTGTAAATCCTAGAAGCACCATAACCATCACAGAATCTCCCGATAGTTACAATCTAGAAATTACGCCAGCTAGTATAAGTAGTATCCATATTGCACCTGCAGGTATCAATGGTTCAAATATTCAGAATAATTCCATAGGACAGGACAAACTAGGAGAAAATTCGGTTGATTTTAGTGAATTGGCGGACGGTTCGGTACGCTCATCCCAAATTTTGGACGGAAGCATACAAAGACAGGATTTAGCAAATGATCTTCCCAACCAAATTTTAACGACAGATGAATTCGGTGTAGTTCAATGGGATGATGGCAATGAACTTTATAATTTGACTTTCAACCAAATTGACACCACTTTAAGCATTATCCGTGCCACGGAATCTGGTGGGGGGCCTGTCAATCTCGGTGCGCTCATTGGATCGGATGATCAGCAGCTGACCCTTGCAAACAATATTTTGACATTGGAAAATGGCGGGGCATCAATTGACCTTTCGACATTTTTGGATAATACCGATAATCAAAGTATTACCGATTTCAACTTTAATACGGCAACCAATCAACTTACACTGACCATTCAAAATGGAGGAACCCGAACTATCAGTCTAAATGATTTAAGTAGCACAGGTAGCGATAGCCAGACCTTAAGTATCGCGAATAATATTTTGGAAATTTCAAATGGTAATACCGTGCCATTGACGCCCTATATTAATACCGATGAACAGGAACTTGAAATTAATGGAAATCTATTAACCATTACAGGAGGCAATACGATTGCATTGCAAACTGGAACGGTAACCGATGGTTCAGAAACACAAATTAATCCCGGAACAAACATTACCATTACAGGGGAAGGAACAACTGCAAATCCGTATGTTATTAGTTCTACTGGAGGCGGTGGAGGTGGTGGAGCCGCGGATGGTAATCTTACAAATGTAACCCTAAACGGAAATAGTTTAGACTTTCAAAGCAGTGGATCTGGTTTTACGGGAAGTGTTCCCTTAACAGGACTAGGAGGAGGAACACAAGATTTAAATAGCGTATTATCTCAGGGGAATGACGCTGGAACTAACTCAATTTTGAATCTTTTGGATTCGGCCGACCCGACTTCAGCAGCCACCCGTGGATATGTAGATGCAAATTTGGGAGGAACACAAGACTTGGCCGTGGTATTAGGAAATGGGAGTAGTGCAGGTAACAGTCAAATCAATGACTTACTTGACCCAACCCTGCCACAGGATGCTGCAACCCAAAACTATGTAGAGCAACGAATAGCTGCTATTTTGGCAACAGGTGGTGTAGATGGTGTAGTTTCAAATGCATTTCTTTCAGGTACTGAAATTGAGTTCGTCGGAAGTAATGGAGGTTTTAATGGAAGCATAAATCTTGACCCGACCTTTGTCACCGAAGACGAACTTACCGCCCTTTCATTCAACGATGCCGATTTTGACCCTACTAACGAATTACAGGATTTAGATTTTGACCCTACTACTAATATTCTTACTGTTACCAAT
>JBBSKR010000117.1:0-10559 GCA_038256135.1 Flavobacteriales bacterium
AAGGATAAATTGGCTAAAGTACCTGTCAAGCAGTTAAACCCGATACAGATAGCTCTTTTTTATACGGACAGCCTAACGACAGAAAAAAAGTATATCGAAGCCGCTTTTTCGGCCATATCGAATTATACGGGTAGGGATATTACCGTGGAAAGCCAAAGTGATACGTTACAAGCAGCGATAGATAATCCAGACCTCACTATTTGGTTGAGTGAAAAACCAAGCCCAGTATCCTTTCAAAAATTGTTGTTATTTAAACAAGACTCCTTGGCTGAACGTTTAATTGAAGATGGGGAAATGGAAATGACGTTTGTTTTGACCGAAAGGCTAAATACAGAAAATAGCGTTTCACTAAGACTTACGGAAAACCTGCTATTGCTTTTGGGTTTGGAAAACGAACTGAATCAAATGGTTCCTTACTGGGATAAAAGAAACGTTTCGGAAGCTCTTTTGAAAACCAACCATGTGGCACAAGAAAAAAAGAAAGCAAAATTGGCGGGTATTGAAATTTCTACCGAGTTATGGGTTGTCTTATTGTTCCTGTTGTTAGCAGAGCGAATGTTGGCCTTTAAACGAAAACACTGATGGAAGCTGATAGGTCACATTTAGTAGATTTTAAAAAGCGCTGGCAATTACTGGTGTATTTGGAAGGCGCCCTGTATGCATTTGGGTCTGGATGTTTAGTGTATTTAATTACAAACAGTCAGATTTTTGGACTTTTGTCGCTACTTCTCGTTTTTTTGATCGTTGTTGTTATCAAACATCCTTGGAGAATCAATTTAAAAAGAACCAGTAATTATATTGATGCACATGTGAGTGAAGCTTCCTTTAGTTCCGGACTCTTATTGGAACCGGAAGAAAATTTGTCCAACCTATCAAAATTACAACGGTACAGGGTTGCTGAAGAACTTCAGAAAAGGTTGAAAACCTTGACCCCGCCAAATAAGTTGATACAGGCTGTATTGGTCATGCTGTTTTTGATGGCGATTGGTTTTTTGGCGCATCAGTTGGAGCTTTTTAATCAGGCTGATTCGATTTTTGAAAGTAGAGCGACACCTGAGAGAATCCAGTTTATTGCTACCGATACCATTTTGAGCGAGACGGTGGTGCCTAAACTGAAAGAACAGGTGATATCGATTAGTTATCCAAGGTATACCGGTAAAGCAACTAAAACTACAGCCGATCCCAATGTAAAGGCCGTTGTAAATTCTCGCATACGGTGGCATTTACAATTCGACAATCCCGTTTCGGAGGTTTACATGAAGCGAATGGGCGAAACACTGCCATTAAAGAAGGTTGACGGTAGCTATCGAATCGATTTCCCACTGGAAACATCCGGTTTTTACAGTTTCAACTTTAGCAATGCCGATGGAACAGAATTTACTTCAGATATATATGCGTTGGAAGCCATACCCGATACGCCTCCAGAAATTGAAGTCGTCGGAATTCCCCAATACAGTTATTTTGATTTTTCCGAGTCGAAAGTGTTGCAAATGCAAAGTACCATTTCCGATGATTTTGGAATCGGGAACGCTTATATCGTTGCTACGGTTAGTAAAGGTTCGGGGGAATCGGTAAAATTCAGGGAAGCGCAATTGGAGTTTAGGGAGCCCATTTCAAAAGGGCAAAATGTAATTAACGTTTCCAGAACCTTGGACATGGATGCCTTAAAAATGGAAGTAGGGGATGAGCTCTATTTTTACGTGGAAGCCTATGATGAAAAGGAACCGAAACCCAATGTGACCCGAAGTGAAACCTTTTTTGCGGTCATTAAGGATACGGTTACTGACCAATTCGCAGTACAAGGAACCCTAGGGGTAGATCAAATGCCGGATTATTTTAGAAGCCAGCGTCAATTAATAATGGATACCGAAAAATTAATACGCGATAAACCCAATATAGCTGTTGAAGAATTTAAGTCCAGAAGTAATGAACTCGGTTTTGACCAAAAGGCCTTACGTTTGAAATATGGGCAATTTATGGGCGATGAATCCGAAATGGGCATAGCCCCAATGGAGGCAATTTCAGAAGAGTTGGGCGAAGAAGGGCGAGACCATGAAGACGGTGAAGAAAATGTCTTGGAAGATTATTCCCATAACCATGATGGGCCTAACGAGCATAATTTGGTCGCAGTGGAAGATACAAAAGAAAGCGAAGACCCTTTGCACGACTATCTCCACAACCATGATAACCCTGAGGCGTCAACCCTATTTGAAGAATCCCTTAAGTCCAAATTGCGTAAAGCCTTGACTATTATGTGGGATGCGGAATTGCATTTACGGCTTTATGAACCGGAAAAGTCATTACCCTTTCAATATGAAGCCTTAAAACTGATTCAGGAAATCAAGAATAGCGCCCGAATCTATGTCCATAGAATTGGGTTTGACCCTCCTCCCATAAAAGAGGACCGAAGGCTAACGGGCTCCATAAAGGAGGTGGATAATTTTCAAAAGCAAGCAGTCATGGAGGTGGAAAATCCTTTTGAGGCAATGAAAATTGCCGTATTCCGGTTAGAAACATTAAGTCAAGCAGGTGATCGGTTTACTGAGAAAGATAAGCAGCTTTTTACTGATGCAGGAAATGAATTGGCGCAGATGGCCATTGAAAATCCTGGTAAGTATTTAACGATTTTACAAAGGTTAAAGGGAATTCAGGATAATACACAACGATATATCCCCAATTACAAAGCAGTCCAAAGAGGATTATTATCCGCCTTGCCCCGAACCGAACAAATCCCTGGGGTAAAATCAGGTTATGAAGATAAAATCAATTCCATATTCCTAAATCAGTTGGAAACCTATGATTGATGGCCTTTCACTCCTAAATTATAAACTATGGCTGCCTGTACTGATAGGAGCAATGGTACTGTTCGTTGGTTTGGTTTGGAAGGAGTGGTTAGATCGAGGGCGGGGAAGATTCCTGGCCAATTCTACTATCGTATTTATAACTATTTCTGCATTGGCATTTATAGTACTAGAACCTGCTAGGCAAGTTGAGATTAATGACAGACAAGGAATAATACTCTCCGAAAATTTTGATGAACGGCAGAAAGACAGTTTGTTATCTATATATAAAGGAATTAAGGAATTAATTTATAATCCGAAGAAATCGGTTCAAAAAGATTTGGATTCCCTTACTAGTGTTTTTATTGTAGGGAATGGTATCAAACCTTTTGATTTTTGGCAGTTCAAGGGTGTGCCTTCTGCTTATATACCGGCCATAAAGCCAAGCGGAATTACGAAGCTGAAATTTTCCAAAACCTTAATATCGGGTGGAAAACTGCACGTAAACGGAGTATACCATAAGCCCATAAAGGGAACTTTTTTGGTATTACAAGACGCAGGAGGAAATGGTTTGGATTCGGTTCAACTTGAAAGTAAGGAAGATGTCGGTTTTTTATTGGATACAAACCCAAAAGTAGCTGGGAACTTCACTTACTCGGTAACAGAAAAGGATAGTACTGGAGAGGTACTAAAATCAGATGCACTACCAGTAATTATCCGTGATAAAATGCCCTTACGTCTGTTGATTTTGAACAATTATCCCACATTCGAAACCAAATACCTAAAGAACTTTTTGGCGGACAATGGTCATGAAGTAATCGTACGAAGTCAACTGACCAAGGGTACTTATAAATTTGAATATTTCAACACTACTAGTATACCCATATACCAAATTACAGATAAAATTTTGAAAGATTTTGACTTGGTTATAGTGGATGCGGACACATTTCTCAGCTTTGGTACCGCTTTTAAAAATCGTTTAGAAAAGAACATTAGGGAACAAGGTTTGGGACTGTTTTTGCAACCTACCGATTTCATGTTTGGTCGTAGGGATAACCAATCCTATTTTAATTTCAAGAGAGATAATAGCAGGGAAATTCAATTATTGAATTCCAATAGTATAATGGAAAAATATCCGTATTCCATTGATGCCTTATTTTCTGTTCAACCAATTAATTTGGGGACTATTGCAACAGTGGCGGCATTTAAGCAATTGGGCTTAGGCCGAATATCCACTACGATGATTCAAAACAGTTATCAATTGCTGTTGGATGGAGAGGAGCAAAGCTACCAAAGTTTATGGACCCAACTGTTGGACCCGACTGCAAAAACGAAAATGACTCAAGTAGAGTGGGAAGCTCAAACGATATTGCCCAAATTGGACGAGCCATTTCATTTTACCATACATACAAATTTGGACGATTTTAAAATAATGGATTCGGACAGTAGTGTCATAGGTATGCTCGAAAACCCACAAATACCAACACGCTATTCGGGCACTACCTATCCAAATAAAACAGGTTGGAACGAATTGAGAATAGAAAATGATAGTACCTCTAACTTTCCTTTTTATGTGTTGGATGATTCGAGTTGGAAATCTCTTCATATTGCCCAAAATATAGCAGCGAATAAAAAGGAGTTCAAGTCTGATCTAAATATCGAAAGAACGGTTTTGGTCGACCGACCTATTTCGCCGATTATCTTTTATATCCTCTTTCTATTGGGTATGGGTTGGTTATGGTTGTCGCCCAAATTGTTTGCGAATTAAAAACAGGACAAACCCTTAATGTGGTAATTTATCCTTTGTAATTCCATAAACAAAAGTCCCAAGTAAGGCTCCTCCAATAACCACTAAAATAGAATAATATCCTGCTCCGGCAAGCACATACATAGGCCCAGGGCAGGCTCCGGCTAGTGCCCAGCCCAATCCAAAAATGATGCCGCCTATCAGATAACGGGCTACACTTTTATTTTTAGGATTAAGGTTCATTTGCTTTCCGCCAATGGCCTTGATGTTATTTCTCTTAATGATTTGGATTCCGATGACACCCAATACTAGGGCGGAGCCTATAATACCGTACATGTGGAACGAACCAAACTGAAACATTTCATAAATACGGAACCACGAGGCGGCTTCGGACTTATACATAATTATTCCGAAAAAAATACCGATGGTCAAATAGCTTATATATTTCATCATATACTAAATATTAAAGGGAATAATAAATGTATCATCACAAGACCGCCGATAAAAAAACCGATGACGGCAATCAAAGAGGGCAACTGTAAATTACTAAGTCCGGAAATAGCATGACCACTGGTACAACCACCCGCATAACGCGCACCAAAACCGACCATAAATCCGCCAAGAATTAAAATTGTTAAAATAAATGGATCTGCAAGTTGTTGTGAAGCAAATATTTCAGGTGGTAGATACGCTTGCCCAGCACTTTCAATACCGTAATCTTCCGAAAGTTGTTGGGCAATTTCTGGATTGATTTTTACCGTATTGTCAGATAGGTACTGGGAGGCAATAAATCCACCGATAACAGCTCCGATGACGACCATGAGGTTCCATCGTTCCGCTCGCCAATCGAATCTAAAAAAATCGGAAAATTTTCCAGCTCCTCCCATGGAGCACATCGTTCTTAAATTTGAGGACATACCAAATTGTCTTCCAGCAAAAAGAAGTAAAAACATGGTCAGCGCAATTAAAGGTCCGGCCACATACCAAGGCCAGGGCTCATAGATCCAATTCATAATATTTTTTTAAGAGTTACAAAGGTATACTATTCTTGTAAAGCTAGTCTGTAACCTAAGTTACAGATATTCATCATAAAAGCGCAAATACGCCATTATTGTTTCGTTTAACGCAGTTGAACGTTAAATATTTAAGAAGATATAGCCCGACACTTAATCTAATTTCAAGAAATTTTTAAGGATTTGGGATATTTTAAATTGAATTTATTTTAACTATTTGAACTCGTTGATTTTTTCACTTATATCATACACCTTGGTGCCCTTTAATTCTTTTTCGATGATACTCGAACCAGCGGCACTTCTATAGCCACCCGCGCAATGTACAGCAATAGGTTTTTTGGTAGGGATTTCATCCAAAGATGCCCTTAGTTCATTTAAAGGGATATTGATGGCGTTTTCAAAATATTGTTCATTTTGAAATTCACTCCTATTTCTTACATCCACAATAGTATAATCCTCCTGATTTTTTTTAAAGGAGGAAAAATCCAGCTGATCGGATGATTGGGGCAACGAATTAGATAAGGTAACTACCGCCTTTATCTGTTTTTCATAGCCAATTTTAGACACTCTTTCTAGGATATTTCGTCTATCCTGAAACTTATTGACAATCAAATAAAAGGGTTCGTTAGGCTGAACAATGGCACCGAGCCACGTTTCAATTTTATCATCATCCGTTCTTGCCATAATGTTGATGGAATTGGGTAAATGTCCCTTTTTGAAGTCGTTTGCATCTCGGGTATCCACAGTGGTTACGCCGTCTTTCACGGAAGAAACTCCAAATAAGAAAGGAACAGTACCCAAAGTTTTTTCAAGGTTGGCCGCACCTTTTTTATTTAAATCGACATCGAATCCAAAATAAGAAGGTATAAATAGTTGATCGGATAAAATATGGTTTACAAATGCCTCCTCTGTCTGTTTTTTAAAAGCCCAGTTACCTATACGCTCATTCCCTAGGGTACTCGATGAATCTGAACCCATGTTTTTACCACATAAGGAACCTGCACCGTGTGCCGGATACACTACAGTTTCGTCTGGCAAACCTGTATATTTATTTTGTAGGGTATGGTACATGGCCTTCGCCAAATCTTCCCTTTTTGCTTTCATATTACCAGCTTTTTCCCTCAAATCCGGTCTTCCTACATCCCCAATGAACAGGGTGTCTCCAGTAAATGCAACGTGGTTTCCATTGTCATCAGTGGCATAGATGGTAATGCTATCTGGGGAGTGGCCAGGGGTGTTAATTGCTGAAAAAGTAATGGAGCCCATTTTAAATTTACTACCATCATCAAAAGCGGAATGCGGATATGCTGCACCGACCAATTTGCTAGTATAAATGGTTGCACCGGTCTCTTTGTGAATCTGCAAATGACTGCTTACAAAGTCGGCATGTGGGTGTGTTTCAAACACGGCGACTATTTTTGCGTTATTTTCTTCGGCATATTTATAATACGGTGCCGGATTTCTGGCCGGGTCCACCAGTGCCATGAGATTGCCGCTTAAGATGGCGTAAGAATAGTGTGCTAAAGGCTTATCTTCAAATTGTTTGATATTCATACTTTCGATATTTGGATTAAAAATAAGAAATGAAATCATGAATCTTTGTAACTTATGTTACACTCCTTTGATGAGTACGATTTTATGAGCAACATACCTTGGTTGAAATTTTTCAATCGATAGTAATTTTAGACCATTAATTCAGACCAAATAAGCAGCATTAAAAGATTAGTTGAAATGTAAACTGTAAAGTAGTGCTAAAGTAAACATAATAGAATATCATTTGGGAGGATTAAAAGTGTAAACGCTACTTGTACCTTATGTAACAATAGTTACGGTACTGCCGTTTACTAATAGGTACATTTACCTAAATTAGAACAAATATGGAAGCATATTGGGATGCATTTATTAATGCCGTTTCAGGTACATTGCATTGGACGTGGATGTCTATCCTATTCGAGGTGCCTTGGTATACCAATTACTTTTGGGGCCTAATTAGTATTTCCCTTGTAATTTGGCTTTTGGAAATTTTGTTTCCATGGAGAAAAAATCAGGGTGTTTTCAGAAAAGATTTTTGGTTGGATGGCTTTTATATGTTCTTCAATTTCTTTTTGTTCGCAATCGCTATAAGTGGGATATACAAGATACTTAAAGTATTCTTCGAAGATGTGGGTATCACTACCAAAAGTTTGGCCTTAATAGATATCGATCAATGGCCTATGTGGGGACAATTAGTATTATTTTTCATTGTATTGGATTTTGTACAATGGTTCACCCATATTTTGTTACATAAGTATGCGTTTCTTTGGAACTTTCACAAAGTGCATCATAGTGTGAAGGAAATGGGTTTTGCAGCTCATTTACGATATCATTGGATGGAAAATATCTTTTACAAACCCTTAAAGGCCTTTGGTGTTATGATTTTAGGTGGATTTGAGCCTGAACAGGCTTATATTGTCCATTTTATTGCCATTACCATTGGGCATATCAACCATTCAAATATTAAAATTACATGGGGTCCGTTAAAGTATTTGTTCAATAACCCGGTAATGCATTTATATCACCACGCCTATGAACTCCCCAAAGGTACCGTTGGTGTAAATTTTGGGATTAGTCTAAGCCTTTGGGATTATACTTTTAGGACGAATTATATTCCTGAAGAAAGTGGGAACGTCCGGTTGGGATACCCTGGAGATGAAAATTTGCCAAAGGATTTCTTCAGGCAGATCGTTCATGGGTTTGTTCCCGAAAAGGATAAAAAATAACTACCGGTTTACTTTTCAACGCCATCCTGATCAGTGCTATTAAACCGTAGAGATGCATCTTCATTAACTGATGCATTGGTCATCGAAGGGAATTGTGAAAATTTAAAAATAATGGTCTATGCACACCCTCTACATTTTCAATTTTTAAATAGGTATAATTGAGGTCTTGATGTTCTAGGATGCTCCATTCAATTGACCGATATTTCGGCCTTTGGTATTAAAAAGGTTCCCTAGTTTGATAGGGTTAAAGGTTTAGTTTGAAGGGCATAGTATTATAGATCACTATTAAGATTGTTGATGATTCTAAAATAATAATAGTCTGCCTTTCAAGGCCGACTATTTCATTTTTCACTTCGAGTTTTAGAAGAATTTGACGCTCAAAAACTATTGGGACCATAAATAATGTTTGCTCCCGTTTCTTTGGCCAATATTACGTGACCACTCGCAAAATCTGCATGGAAATGTGTTTCTAAAAGATATTTGATTTTTTGCATCATCCAATTTGGCCCTTTTGGTGTAGGGTTGTACCTCGCGTATCGGATCAATAATAGTAACTTCTCCTTTACTTTCTACATAGTAGGCACCTTGCGCCAAACATCCGGTATATATTTGTTCTACGTTCATGATGCTATATCTATTAGTTTATAGGTTAAAATTACTAGTTCCATCTAATTGTAACAGTTACATAGGTTACCCAAGAATGCCCTATTTGAAAAATTCCATGTAAAAAATGAAAGCCGCCATGATCAGAATAAAATAACCAAAACCTTTTTTGAGTTTTTTTCCATCAATAAAATTGCTGAGGTAACTTCCAATGAAAATGCCAATAACTGAAAGTCCCGTAAAAAGGCTTAAAAAGCCCCAATCAATTTCCATAGTCAAGACATCACCCAAAAAGAAGCCCATTAACGACTTAATGGCAATGATGATGAGCGACGTACCGACGGCAACCTTCATTTCTACATTGGCCAATATGACCAAAGCGGGGATAATTAAAAATCCCCCACCTGCGCCTATCATACCGGTGATGCCTCCAACAATTAGTCCTTCTGCCAGAATCAAGGCATAATTATATCGTTTTTCTCCGGTGACCTTTTTTACTTTCTCTTTCTTTAGCATGGAATAGGCGGCAGGAATCATCAATACGGCAAATAAACCGAACATGGCCATTCTACGGGTAAACTCAAGGCCTTGGAATTCGAATAATATATCTGGCATTGCAGGCACTACATAGCGCCTTACCACAGTAACGCCAATGATGGCAGGAAGACCAAAAACAGCAGCGGTCCTCCAATCAACTAATCCTTTTAGGTGCTGTTTCCAACCACCTAAAAGTGCACTTGCTCCAACGATAAAAAGAGAATAGGCAGTGGCTGCCTTTTCATCAATAGAAAATAGATAGGCTAGGATAGGTACGGCAAGAATAGAACCTCCACCACCGATCAAACCTAAAGACACACCTATAATCAGTGCGCCGATATATCCAAACACATGCAACATTTCCATAACAGTTATTTTATGCAACAAAAGTAAAGTGGCCCAGAAACGTATGCAGTAACAAAAGTTACAGAAGTACTATAAGTCTAAAATTTTAATGTAATTACGGTGAAGTTTTATTTTACCTATTTCTTCCAGTTTTTTTAACAGTCTGGAAATAACCACCCTAGAGCTGTGAAGGTCATATGCTATCTCTTGGTGCGTATTATGAATAATATCATCTTGGTTCACCCTTGCCTTTTCTTTTAGATAACCAATTAACCGTTCGTCCATTTTTTGAAAAGCAATATTATCCAAGGTGCTTAAAAGTTCGTTCAATCGAATATGATAACTGCTGAAAACAAAATTTCTCCAAGACTTGTATTTAGCGGTCCATTCTTCCATTTTTTGGATGGGAATCATTATCAATTTGGCATTGGTTTCTGCAATGGCCCTAATTTCACTTTTGGTATCTCCCATACAACAGGCCATGGTCATGGTGCATGTATCGCCTTTTTCTAAATAGTAGAGTAAAAGTTCATCGCCATCTTCATCTTCCCTGAGAATTTTAATTACCCCGGAAATCAACAAAGGCATACCTCTTACATACTCACCTATTTCAATTAATTTAAATCCTTCGGGGACTTCTTTATACGTACCTACCTGTATAATTTCATTGATAAGTTCCTCTTCAAAAATTTTACCGTACTCCGATTTTAAGTCCTGAATCATGCTTTTCTCATTTTACTTTGGGTGCTATTTCCCTATAGAATTTAAAAAGGAT
>JBBSKR010000118.1:0-10552 GCA_038256135.1 Flavobacteriales bacterium
ACAGGATAATGGCGTCTGGATGGGGCCACATAATGCCGAGGAAAATACGGAGTGGCATCAAGATGGGCAATACCCGTGGAAATCGATTTTGGGTGGAGACGGCATGCAGGTACAGGTAGATTCCCGAAATCCGAATATCGTATATACAGGTTTTCAATTTGGAAATTATTATCGTTTGGATTTAGAAAATAACAAGCGTACCTACATACAGCCCAAACATGAATTAGGCGAAACACCCTATAGATTCAATTGGCAAACCCCTATTTTATTATCGTCGCATAATCAGGATATTCTATATATGGGCGGCAATAAATTACATCGCTCGCTAGACCAAGGCGATACATGGGAGGCCATTTCAGATGATTTAACCCAAGGTGGCAAAAAGGGAAATGTGGCGTATGGTACCCTGACCACAATTTCAGAATCGCCTTTTCAATTCGGTCTATTATATGCCGGTAGTGATGACGGACTTATTCAACGCAGTGACAATGGTGGTGGCAGTTGGGAAATCATATCCGAGAATTTACCGCAAAATTTATGGGTGAGCAGGGTAATCGCATCCAAACACAAAAAGGAACGTGTGTACGCCACCTTAAACGGATATCGCTGGAACGATTTCACTCCTTATATATATGTAAGTGATAACAACGGAGCTACCTGGAAAAATATTACAAGTAACATGCCGGCTTCACCGGTTAACGTTATTAGAGAAGATCCTGAAAATGAAAATTTGCTGTTTGTGGGGACGGATAACGGGCTATATCTTTCCCTTGACCAAGGAGAATCCTGGGAGTCTTTGCAAAATGGGCTTCCTTATGTAGCAGTGCATGACCTTGCCATACAAGCAAAGGCGAAGCATTTATTGGTGGGTACCCATGGTAGAAGTATCTATAAGGCAGATATTTCCCAATTACAAAAAATGACAACGGATGTGATACAACAGGCTTTGTACGTCTATCCCTTGGAAAATATAAAGCATTCGGCTAGATGGGGTACTTCTTGGAGTTCATGGTCCAAACCTAGTACACCAGGATTGGACATTAATTTTTATTCCAATGCCAATGATGTTTATACCGCCAAAATCATGTCTTCCGATGCTATTTTAGTAAGCGAAACGGAAATAGCGGCAGACAAAGGGTTGAATATCCTTTCCTATGATCTTGCTTTTACCAAAAGCGGTAAGTTGAATTACCTCAAAAAACACAAGACAGAATTAAAAGCAGCGGATAATGGGAAGACCTATCTACCAAAAGGTAGCTATACCGTTGAAATAGAAGGCAACGGCAAAATTGAAAAGGTGACTTTTGAGATAGAATAAAAACGCTATGGAACTTACACTGGGAATCCCGGCCTTGCTTTTTCCGGCCATTTCATTGACCATGTTGGCCTATAATGCCCGCTATTTGGCAATTGCAGCCCTGATACGTCAATTACATGAGAAATATCAAAAAACGGCCTCTGCATCTATAGAACTACAAGTGCAAAAGTTGCGTAAAAGGCTAACAATTATTAAAAACATGCAGGCTACAGCTATTTTTAGTTTTTTGTTGGCGGTCATAAGTATGGCCCTTATTTTTCTTGAATTTGAAATAGGGGCAAAATTGGTTTTTGGTATTAGCCTATTTGCGTTAATGGTTTCTTTGGTTCTCAGCTTTGTAGAAGTACAGCTTTCCACTAGGGCGCTCTCCATTCAGTTGAAGGATATGGAACAATAGAACCCTTAATTTACTTCGAGCATATAAAAGTTTAATCTTGTTTTAGCACTTTAGAAAACTAAACAAAAAAAATTAGAAATTGACTCCTGTGTGTTTTACCGTTTGCTTATTCTTGTTGTAATTAAATGAATTCCTCTCAAAGGAATTTTTACGGAATTGGTGAACTGGCAAATTATCCGATGTTACCGAACGTCTTGTTTCTAAACTACTTTGGCCAGCTTTTATTTCTAAAGGAAAACGACAAATCCTTTTGGCTATTTGCTATTTTCTTAGGAAGTCCCCCTCTTGTGAAATGTTCATACAGGGATGCAGTTCCACAGTAGATCTTGATGCAGAATACTCCTGATGGAGAGGAATGTTTAATGATGGCGATGTACTTCAGCTATCACCCCCATAAATACTTAATAAACTGTAGACGATATATCATCTTTCTTAGGATTGATCAATAAAAATCTCAGGATGTTATTTTAGTTAATATTGTAATAATCAATATATTTGCAGGCAAAAGTACCCCAGTTATGAAGCGTGTTAAGGAATTGGATTTCTTTAAAAACATACGGGAAATTAGGGAATTCGAATTCGGTGTTTTCTATTTTTTTGATGGATTGGTCATTTCAGAAATGAAAAAAGGAATTGTCCTCGAGTGGGAAATGGCCGAAAAAGCAGTTCTAGCAGCACAGGAAATTTTTAGAAAAAATCAGCCTATTGTGTACATTTCCAATCGGGTAAATAGTTACAGCGTAAATCCTTTAGATTGGGTCAAGTTCTATAATCATAGGCATCAACTGGCACACTATGCCGTTGTGGGGCGCACAAATGGCAGTTTTGCCAGCGCTATGCTGGAGCGTCTGTTTTTTAAAAGCTCGATCGTACAATTTGAAGACTTGGGTGATGCTTTACAATGGGGTTTAGGCAAATTAGACCATACTTACCAATCTACTGAAGCGTAGTTGGATTCCAATTCTGTTTAATGTATTTATTTTATATCTTGAAAATTATGCGATTTTCTTCAACACCATAAATATCCGTTTTAAAATCAGTCTAAATAGCTATACTAAAGTTCTTGAAAACTTGTTAATAACTTGCTTGTGCCGTAACTTTACACTGCTAAAAAATCAACATACATGAGTGGATTGATAAAATCTTCAATAGCCCGAAAAGTAGTAATGGCACTTTCGGGACTTTTTTTGGTCCTTTTCCTGGGCCAACATTTTACCATCAACATTACCTCAGTAATTGCACCGGATACATTTAATTCCTGGTCGCATTTTATGGGTTATAATCCATTGGTGCAATTCGTTCTGCAACCTATATTGATTGCCGGGGTAATTGTACATTTTATAATGGGGATTATATTGGAGATCCAAAATAACAAAGCAAGGGCTATTAGCTATGTAAAATTCAATGGTAACGCCAATTCATCATGGATTTCAAGGAACATGATCATCACCGGTCTTGTGGTCCTAGCTTTTTTAGGGCTGCACTTTTATGATTTCTGGGTACATGAAATGGCCTTTAAATATGTAGAGGGCAATCCCGAGGATCCTACACGATATCACGCCGAAACGGTAGAGAAATTTGAACCGATATGGAGAACGGTTTTGTATGTGATCGCTTTCGGCCTATTGGCTTTGCATTTATTGCATGGTTTCGCGTCATCGTTTCAGACAATGGGGGTCAACAACAAATATACCCCGGCGTTAAAATCATTTACAAAGATTTATGCACTAGCAATTCCATTAGGTTTCGCCTTTATTGCCATCTATCATCACCTTAACCCAATAACACACTAAGTATGGGCATTTTGGATTCAAAAGTTCCTAAAGGGCCATTGGCCGAAAAATGGACTTCACATAAAAATAAAATCAATCTGGTTAACCCGGCCAACAAACGTAATATAGATATTATCGTAGTTGGTACAGGATTGGCCGGCGGATCAGCTGCTGCAACCTTAGCGGAACTTGGCTATAATGTAAAAACATTTTGCTATCAAGATTCTCCTAGGCGTGCGCATTCCATTGCTGCACAAGGGGGTATTAATGCAGCAAAGAACTATCAAGGTGATGGGGATAGCAATTATCGCCTATTCTATGATACCGTAAAGGGGGGCGATTACCGTTCTAGGGAAGGAAATGTATACCGCTTGGCAGAGGTGTCCGGACAAATCATTGACCAATGCGTTGCACAAGGAGTGCCTTTTGCACGTGAGTATGGCGGTCTTTTGGACAACCGTTCCTTTGGTGGGGTTTTGGTCTCCAGGACCTTTTATGCAAAAGGACAAACAGGACAACAATTATTGTTAGGGGCGTATTCAGCAATGAACCGCCAAATTAATAGAGGTAAGATCCAACCTTTCAACCGCCATGAAATGATGGATTTGGTAAAGGTGGATGGAAAAGCACGTGGTATCATTGCACGTAACTTGGTTACAGGTGAAATAGAACGTCATTCCGCACACGCCGTTGTTTTGGCTTCGGGTGGTTACGGAAACGTATTTTTCCTTTCTACCAACGCAATGGGCAGTAATGTTATGGCAGCTTGGAGAGCACACAGACGTGGTGCCTATTTTGCGAATCCGTGTTTTACACAAATTCACCCGACCTGTATCCCAGTTTCAGGAGATCATCAGTCAAAGCTGACCTTGATGTCCGAATCATTACGTAATGACGGACGCATCTGGGTACCAGCAAAGGCTGAAGATGCGCAAGCAATTAGGGATGGTAAATTAAAACCTACCCAACTTAAAGAAGAGGATCGGGATTATTACTTGGAAAGACGCTATCCCGCTTTTGGAAACTTGGTGCCTAGGGATGTAGCTTCAAGAGCGGCCAAGGAACGTTGCGATGCCGGTTTTGGTGTAAATAAAACGGGTGAGGCCGTTTATTTGGATTTTGATGCGGCCATTATGCGTTACGGTCGTGAAAAAGCATTGACCAGTGGCCATAAGGATGCTACCGATAAGGAAATTAGGGCATATGGAGAGGAAGTTGTTGAAACCAAATATGGCAATCTTTTCCAGATGTATGAGAAAATCGTAGATGAAAATCCGTACAAAACACCAATGATGATTTATCCTGCAGTGCATTATACTATGGGCGGACTTTGGGTAGATTACAATCTACAGACTACCATTGAAGGATGTTATTCGGCAGGAGAGGCCAACTTTAGCGACCATGGCGCCAACAGACTAGGTGCTTCGGCATTGATGCAAGGCTTGGCAGATGGTTATTTCGTACTACCCTATACCATTGGAGATTACCTGTCGGAAGATATTAGAACCGGGAAAATTCCAACGGATTCACCAGAATTTGACGCTGCCGAAAAAGAGGTTCGTGATCGTATGGAAAAATTAATGAACGGTAAGGGAACACATTCCGTGGATTACTATCATAAAAGGCTTGGAAAAATCATGTGGAACAAATGCGGTATGTCCCGAAATGCTACCGAATTACAGGAAGCCATAGATGAGATTTCTGACTTGCGTAAAGATTTTTGGGAAAATGTAAACGTTCCCGGGTCTGCAGATAGTAAAAACCAGGAATTGGAAAAAGCAGGTAGAGTGGCAGATTTCTTAGAATTGGGAGAATTATTCGCCAAGGATGCATTGACCAGGGACGAGTCTTGCGGAGGACATTTTCGTGAAGAGTATCAAACTCCCGAAGGAGAAGCTTTAAGAGACGATGAAAATTTTAAGTTCGTATCTGCCTGGGAATACAAAGGCGAACCAAAGGATGCCGTATTGCACAAGGAAGAACTGAAGTACGAAAATATCGAGCTAAAAACTAGAAGTTATAAATAGGTAGCTATGAAGCTGAATTTAAAAATATGGCGTCAAAAGAATGCCAATACGAAAGGAAAGATGATGGACTATACCATCGATGGTATAGATGGCGATATGTCTTTTTTGGAAATGATGGACGTTTTAAACGAGAAATTGATCAATAAAGATGAAGAACCCGTGGAGTTCGACCATGATTGTCGTGAAGGTATCTGCGGATCTTGTTCCCTTCAAATTAATGGGGAGCCCCATGGTCCTGATAGAATGGTAACTACATGTCAATTGCACATGAGAAAGTTCAATGATGGCGATACTATAGTTATAGAACCTTTTAGAGCTAAAGCCTTTCCTGTAATTAAGGATCTGATCGTAGATCGTTCTTCATTTGATAGAATTCAACAAGCAGGCGGTTATATCTCGGTCAATACTTCCGGGAATACCCAAGATGCAAATTCAATTCCCATTGAAAAAGAAAATGCTGACGATGCTTTTTATGCCGCAGCATGCATAGGATGTGGAGCATGTGTTGCCGCATGTAAGAATGCGAGTGCCATGTTATTTACATCGGCCAAGATATCACAATATGCGCTTTTACCACAAGGTCATGTGGAAGCAACCGAGCGTGTGCAGAATATGGTGCGCCAAATGGACCTGGAAGGTTTTGGAAATTGCACCAATACCGGTGCCTGTGAGGTGGAATGCCCTAAAGGAATCTCCCTTGAAAATATTGCCCGTATGAACCGTGAATATTTGAGTGCCGAACTAAAAGGATAAGCTCAATTCAAATAAATTCTTAAATCCCATGCTGAAAGGTTTGGGATTTTTTATTTTTAACATATGCCAAAAGACTATCCTGAAGAACGTATAAAGGTTCCACGATTCAACGAAGAATCGGGTTTTTATACAACCCCCCAACGCTCGAAGATTATGAGTAAAATAAGGGGCAAGAATACCAAGCCTGAACTGGCTTTTAGAAAAGCCTTGTACGCAGCGGGATATCGATACCGGATCGATTACAAAAAATTGATAGGCAAACCCGATATTGCCTTACCCAAATACAAAACGGTCATCTTTATAGACGGTGAATATTGGCATGGGAAAAATTGGGATGAGCGGAAACTTAAAATAAAAACGAACCGAGAATTTTGGATCGCCAAAATTGAACGGAATATGCAACGTGACCAAGAAGTCAATCAAGCTTTAAAGGAAAACGGGTATGCCGTATTTCGATTTTGGGAAACGGAAATTAATAAAGATCTTGAGTCATGCCTAGCCGTGGTTCTCTTGCATCTTAGGCATCAGCGCCGATGAAAACCGATGTCACTTAACATAACTTAACGTTTGGGAACCCTTATTTAATAAGGCCTTAACAGAGATTCTCCTTTATATTCCTTATATTATTTATGAGATAAATTAGTAATCATTAAAAACACAATAATATATGAAGAGGATAGCAATTTTAGCTACAAATGGATTTGAAGAAAGTGAATTAAAATCTCCAAAAGAAGCTATGGAAAAAGAAGGCTTTAAAGTGGACATCGTAAGTCCTGAAAATGGAGAAATAAAAGGATGGGCAAATGGAAATTGGTCTAATTCCTATAAAGTTGATAGAAATATAAAAGATGTAAAAGCGGAAGACTATAATGCCTTGGTACTACCTGGCGGTGTAATCAACCCAGATACCTTAAGAACAAACGAAGATGCTTTAATGTTTGTACGTAACTTCTTTAAAATGAAAAAACCAGTAGCCGCAATTTGCCATGCACCCCAAATACTGATTAGTGCAGGCGTGGTAAAAAATAGAAAACTAACATCATTTAGTTCTATTAAAGACGATTTGATTAATGCAGGAGCCAATTGGGTAGACCAAGAGGTCGTTGTAGATGAAGGATTTGTAACAAGTAGAAATCCGAAAGATTTACCTGCTTTTAACTCCAAATTAATTGAGGAGATAAAAGAAGGAAAACACGAAATGCAACATGCATAATTTGAATTAGTCAAATACTGAAGCCCGACCGTTTGGTCGGGCTTTTTTTTGTGCTTTTATAAAATTCATACATTTACTTTTATGAACTATTTGAAGCATACCGCTAAATCCAAACTCCCCGATGTAAAAACTACCATTTTTACAACCGTGGGCAATCTTGCCAGAAAACATAAAGCGATTGACCTATCTCAAGGGTTTCCTAATTTTGAGGCAGATCCTGAACTGATATCCTTGGTCTCCCAAGCGATGCAGGATGGGCATAATCAATATGCGCCTATGCCAGGTTATTTTGGGCTTAGAGAGATTATTTCAGAAAAAATTGAATCGCTCCATCAGCACCATTACGATCCTGAAAAGGAAATTACAATTACCGTTGGTGCCACCCAAGCCATTTTTACGACGATTACGGCCTTTGTTAATCAAGGAGATGAAGTAATTGTCATTAAACCGGCATATGACTGTTATGAGCCCGCCATTCGACTTAATGGCGGTATACCCGTGTATGTGCAATTACAAGCACCCGACTATCGGGTAGATTGGTCTACTTTGAAGGAGAAGATATCCCATAAAACAAAGATGGTCATCATCAATACCCCGCATAATCCCAGTGGTACGATTTTATCGAAACAAGATATGGAAGCGCTGCAGGAAATACTGAGGCCTACCGATATTATTTTACTTAGTGATGAAGTCTATGAGCATATTATTTTTGATGGTGCGTCCCATCAAAGTGCTTCTCGTTTTACCGACTTAGCGGCACGTAGTTTTATTTGTGCTTCCTTTGGAAAAACATTTCATGTTACGGGGTGGAAAATAGGCTATTGTGCGGCCCCTGCTGAATTGATGATTGAATTTAGAAAAGTGCATCAATTTGCAGTTTTTTGTGTTGACCATCCCGTACAAAGGGCACTGGCCACTTATTTGCGAAAACCATCCCGTTATTCGCAATTGAATGAGTTCTACCAGCAGAAAAGGGACTTCTTTCTGAAAGGGATACAGTCGTCCCGATTTAAATTTGAACCCTCTCAAGGTACTTATTTCCAATTATTGGATTATACAGGAATTACAATGGAGGACGATGAATTGCTGGGGGAACGAATGATTATGGAACATCGATTGGCATGCATTCCCATTTCCTCTTTCAATTTGAATAACCGCAATGACCATATGCTCCGCTTTTGCTTTGCCAAAAAACAGGAAACCCTTGAAAAAGCGATTGAAATCCTCTGCAGGTTATAGTATGATGTAGAGGTAATACCTAAATATCATAAACCCTATTTAAAAGCGGCGCTTACTTTGGTCATAAATTCACCGATTTTGTTGGGTTCTAACCAACGGGTCACAACGACCAAATCGTGTGCCTTATCTACGACTATAAAATTTCCGCCAAATCCGGCAGCATAGTAAATATCCTCAGAAAGTCCTTCCCAATGGCGGTCTCCTTTTTTATTCAACCACCACATGTAGCCATAATTAGGGTTAGGCGTAGAAGGGGAAGTTGCTTTTGTAATCCATGATGATGATAGTAACCGGTCGTCTCGCCACTTTCCGTCATTCAGGAAAAGTAATCCAAAGCGAGCCATATCCTCTGCGTTGATGAATATTCCCGCACCGGAATGACCTCCCCCGGTAACCGACTTCATTTGAAGACCATCAATAGTTGTCCAAGCATTCTCGTAACCGTACCATCGCCACGTAGTGGAAGCCCCAACCTTATCCATGATTTGCTCTTTCAAAACCAAAGGCATCGGTTTACGCCAAACCTGGGTTAGAGAATAAGCCAATACATTTACACGAACATCGTTGTACTCCATGACCGTGCCTGGTTCTTTAGGCTTTTCGAGCCTCCAGTCGTCTATTCCGCCCTCACTCGGTGGCCTATCGGCCCAATCCTTTCCGCCCCATAACTCGCCGGACCAAGCTGAATTTTGTTGCAACAAATTTTCCCAAGTTATTTTTGAATTATGAATACCTTCAAAAGTACCGTCCCAAATATAGTCGCTTACTTTATCTGTGGTATTGTATATTATCCCTTGATCTTCTGCGAGACCGGCCATGGTACTTAAAAAGCTTTTGGTAACGCTAAAAGTCATATCTACTCTTTTAGTATCTCCCCATTGCGCCACAATGTATCCGTTCTTCAAAATAATTCCGGCCGGACCTCCCCGCTTCTTCGTCGGCCCGAGAATTTTATGAAAGGGTTCCCGCTCAAATCCCTTCAAGATGGCGATTCGTAAATCCCGTGAACCCGAATACTCGTTGGCTTCCGCAAATGAGACTGCGCTATTGAGCTTTGTTTCGTCTATTTCTAGGGATTTTGGCGATTTACGTTCCCAAATGACATTCGCTTCCGGAAAATAATATTCCTGGGCATTTAAACATTGAATAAAAATGAACAGCAATAGGGTAGAATAACTTGTTTTCATGGCATTATCGTTAAACCTACAAGATACTTAATTCAAAACGCATTAGCCAATCCGTTTGCTCATCCGTACCTATAAAATAGGGATGGGTGCCAAATTTTTCGAAGCCTTGGCGTTGGTAAAACTGAATAGCACGTTCATTATGCTCCCATACACCTAGCCAAAGTATAGTTTTATGTTGTCGGCGTGCCAGTTCCTTAATCTTTGATAGCATACGTTCTCCAAGTCGTAATCCTTGAAATCGTGATAATACATAAATACGCTCCAGTTCGATGCTATCTTCCAATTTTATATCTGTTTGCGCATTTCCCACATTGAGTTTGAAGTAACCTACAAGTGTGTTCTCAGTATAGACGAAGAAAAATTGGGTAGCTTGGTTCGTTAGTTCTTGCTGTATTGTTTCTGTCGCAAAAGCTTTTTCGATATAGTTCTTGAAATCAACGGGGTCGTTATCCTTTTCAAAAGCTTCAATAAATGTTCGCTTGGAAATTTGTGTCAATTGTTCTAAATCAGCATACGTACATTTCCTATATTCTAGTTCCATCCCCCTAAAATAAAAAAAGGAGCAAATTTCTTTGCTCCTAACGGGGGAATTTTTCTAATTAATGACTTGGGTTTTAAAGCGTTTAGAAATACTATGACTGCGTAT
>JBBSKR010000119.1:0-10520 GCA_038256135.1 Flavobacteriales bacterium
CTATGGAATTCCAAAGTATTAATCCTTATAACAAGGAGCAGGTTGGCATATTTAACGCTCTCACAAAGGACGAGTTGAATGAAAAATTAAACAAAAGTCAAAAAGCCTTTGAGTCTTGGAAAAAAGTGCCTATTGCAGAGCGCTGTCAACTTATTAAAAATGCTGGTCAAGTATTGCGGGATAATGTAGAGCAATATGCCAAAATGATTACTTTGGAAATGGGGAAACCCATCTCGGAATCGAGGTCGGAGGTAAACAAATGCGCATGGGTCTGTGATTATTATGCTGAAAATGCTGAAACCTTTTTAACTCATGAAACCATCATTACAGATGCTTCACAAAGTTTTGTGAGGCACGATCCCATAGGTGCTGTTCTAGCCATTATGCCTTGGAATTTTCCTTTCTGGCAGGTGTTTAGGTACGCAGCCCCAACTTTAATTGCGGGCAATACCGCCTTGTTAAAACATGCTCCAAATGTATTTGGCAGTGCTGAATTAATTGAAGATGTGTTTACAAAAGCAGGCGTCCCTGAATGGGTCTTTCAAAATCTGATCGTTCACCACGACCAAACAGAGCACATCATCGCACATGATGCCGTACAAGCGGTTACCTTAACAGGAAGTGAAAGGGCAGGTTCGGCCGTGGCGGAAATAGCAGGTCGTCATATCAAAAAAACAGTATTGGAACTCGGTGGCAATAACGCTTTTATCGTTTGGGAAGATGCAAATATTAATCAAGCTGTAAAAACAGCTATTACTGCACGTATGCTAAACTGCGGACAAAGTTGTATTGCAGCCAAGCGCTTTATTTTAATGGAAGGTATTTACGATGAATTCGTCAAGAAATTCATAGAAGCCGTAAAACTATTGAAATCGGGAGACCCCATGGACGAAAACACCAACATAGGCCCGCTCGCTCGGCTTGATCTTGCCGACCAATTGAACAAACAGGTGAACGAGTCCGTTAAAAAGGGTGCTACGCTACTGCTGGGGGGTCATCAAAATGGGTGTTACCATGAACCAACTATATTGGGAGATGTCGTGCCGGGAATGGCCGTATTTGACCAAGAAACCTTTGGGCCGTTGGCCGCTATGATCAAAGCAAAAGATATAGAACATGCATTTGAACTTTCCGAAAACTCCAACTACGGACTTGGGGTAACCGTATGCACCAAAAATATAGGGAAAGCGTTGAAATATGCGGACAGGGTCAGTGACGGAGCCTATTTTATTAATGAATTAGTGAAATCTGACCCGAGATTGCCTTTTGGTGGCACCAAAAACTCGGGATATGGGCGTGAACTATCAAAAGATGGGATGATGGAATTTGTCAATAGGAAAACCGTTTATGTGAAGCACTAATTGAAGGAGCAACCATCGAAACAATTTAAGCAGACCTTGGATTATAATTATTTTCCCCTAAAATACACTTGCGGCGAACGCTTAAATTATTAGTACCGTAGACACTTTGTTTTAGGGTATCTATTTTATTGAATATCAAATAAAATCTTATCATAAGTGAGTGGTTCGGTGTGTAAACTGTTGATTTGAAATATGCATCGAATTATTTGAAGGGCTAAAACTGTTTCAAACTTAACGAGTATAGAATTATTAGCTCTTCAATTCAAAGGACTTTACGTTACAGGTCGGGCAAAGAACGCATAGACTAAGAAATTGTCCCTAGGAACTTACGAACCAAACTTTTTGTCTAAAGTGCAGCTTTTTTTGAAATAAAGGGAAATTTACTGGAAAGGAGTTCTAAATTGCAAACTGTTTGCTTGAATGACTCAGTTTACTTAGGTTTTTACAAAGTTATTGCCACTTCATTTTCTGTAACCTTACCGCATTCAAAATAGCTAGCAAAGCAACCCCCACATCAGCAAATACAGCCTCCCACATCGTAGCCAATCCACCTGCGCCCAGAAAAAGCACAATAATTTTTACTCCGAAAGCCAATCCGATATTCTGCCATACAATTTTTCGTGTAGAACGACCTATTTGAATAGCACGCGCAATCTTGCTAGGTTGGTCAGTCTGAATAATAACATCGGCAGTTTCTATGGCCATATCACTTCCTAACCCACCCATGGCGATACCAACATCACTAGCTGCCAATACAGGAGCATCATTGATACCATCACCTATAAAGGCTACTTGAGTATTAGGCTGTTTTTTGAGTTTTTCAACTTCATTGAGCTTATCTTCCGGTAACAAACCGCCCTTTGCCCAATCGATGCCTAAATCCTTCGCCACTTGTTGGGTTATGGAATCTTTATCACCCGAGAGCATTATAATTTTAGGGATGCCTGAATTCCTAATCTTTTCGATAGCATCGTAAGCATCTTCCTTTAGTTCATCGGCAATAGTTACGTAGCCAGCAAAATTTTCGTCGATGGCCACCATTACGATTGTTTCTACGATGCTATCAGTTTCAGATGGAACTTGGATACCATTTGAGATCATCAATACCTTGTTGCCTACCAATACGGTTTTTCCGTTTACCTTTCCTTTTAATCCTTTTCCAGCAACTTCTATAAACTCCGTGGCCTCTAAATCTGTACCGTCGGCCTTATATTCCAATATCGCCTTTGCAATGGGATGGGTAGATTTCGCTTCCATCGCCATCAGGTACTGCATAAATTGCGCTTTCCCTTCAACTGGGTCTACGGCAGATTGAAATTCTTTATTATATAAGACGACTTCCCTTATTTTGAAGACCCCTTTGGTTACGGTTCCGGTTTTGTCCATTACTACGGTGTTTACTTTGGTCATTGTATCCAAAAAGGAAGCGCCCTTGAACAAGATGCCGTTACGGGATGCAGCACCAAGTCCGCCGAAATAACCTAATGGAATAGAAATCACGAGGGCACACGGACAGGAAATCACCAGAAATATTAAAGCACGATACAACCAATCCCTGAATACGTAATCGTCTACAACAAAGTAGGGGAGGAGGGTCAGGCCAATGGCTAGAAAAACGACGATTGGCGTATAAATTCGTGCAAATTTTCGGATGAACAATTCCGTTTTTGACTTTCTGGCGGTGGCGTTCTGAACCATATCGAGAATACGGGCAATGGAACTGTCCTTAAATTCCTTCGTGGTCTCGATTTCGATAACTCCTTCAAGATTTATGCTTCCAGCAAAGACCTTATCGTCTTTAACTATGGTATCTGGCTTGCTTTCGCCCGTAATAGCAGACGTATTTACGGATGCCTTTTCGGATAGCAGTTTGCCGTCCAAAGGAATTTTTTCGCCCACACGCACTTGTATTTTCTCCCCTACCTGCACGGTTTCTGGATTGGTCGAAACAAAATTATTTTCCCGATACACTAAAGCTTCTTTCGGACGTACATCGAGCAACGCCTTTATATTTCCTTTCGCGCGGTTGACCGCAGCATTTTGGAAGAGTTCACCAACGGCATAGAATAGCATCACAGCCACACCTTCTGGATATTCACCAATGGCGAAAGCCCCCAAGGTTGCTAAGGACATCAAAAGAAACTCGGTGAAAAAGTCCCCATTCTTAATGCTGTTCCAACCTTCTTTGATAACGGGAAAACCAACGGGGATGTACGCAATTGTGTACCAAGCTATACGTATCCATCCATCAAAAAATGGAAACATTTCAAAATAATCAGCTGCAATACCTAAAATGAGCATCACAAAACTGACAATTGCTGGCAAATATGTGCTGATATTTGAAACACTTTCCGGACCGTTATGGTTGTGGCCATCGTCGTGCTTATGCTCACCGGAATGTTCTTGGGTTTTGATGTCCCTTAAGTTTATTTTTTTCTTTTTCATCCAATCTGTAGGGAAATAATCAATTCGGTAGCAATTGTAAGTAGTTAATAATTGATCTTATTCTATATTCCTGTTGAGGAAGGTATCAGAATTATTTTTAAAATAAATTTAATTAATCTCTTCAATTACACTACCGCAAGTCAACATCTGCTCTCCATAATAAGGATTGCGAATATCCTTGTCCGTGCTTAACCAAATTGCGCCTTTGTTATTGTTTGCCATTGGGCATTTTTGAACGTAAAGCATTGGGTCGATACTTTCAAAATTCATTGCTATTGGTACTAAATTCTCATTTAATATGACAAAATGGGTCCGTTGATTTTCCAGAATATCATTTGTAACGATGGCATCAAGCATCCTGATGCTTAACATCAAATGTTCACTTTCCATGCCACCCAGGCCAGCGGTAGTGATGGACTTTAATACTTTAGAGGTCGCTTTCGCGAAAGCGGAAACTTGCTTGGCATCACTCGCTACAAAAGCATCTTTCATTTGTAGGTAAGGATTGAGAGCCTTTTTAAAGTCCTCTTCGAAGCTTTGGGTAAATTCCATTTTCATTTTAGACATAGGCATCGAAGCTGCATTTTCCTTTCCTTGATTCATCATCGATTTTTTGCCCTGCAATTGCGCTGCGGCATCCACGGTGAACGTACCATTGGTTACAATCTCGTCGCCGTTTTGTAAACCCTCAGTAATCGTATAATTTGCACCATTACGGTTTCCGATGGTTACCTCACGCATTTCAAAAACGGGTTCGTTGGGATTGGTTTTTACATAAACCAAAGAGCGTTCTCCAGTCCACATTACCGCACTGGCAGGAACTGTAAGTGTTTCATCGCTCATTTTCATCTCTCCTTTAAGTTTGCCCGTTACGAACATTCCGGGCTTAAACAGATACTCGGTATTTTGAAGTGTTGCCCGCACCGTTACTGTACGGGTCGAATTGTTAAGCATCGGATCCACAAAAGATACAGTTGCCACAAATTCTTTGTTCGGGTAGGCATTAGCTATAATTTTTATTTTTTGACCTTCTTTCAAATCAGAAATTTGCTTTTCATAAGCATCAAATTCTGCCCAAACGGAGTTCAAGTTACTTACCTTAAGAATAGGCTGTCCTTGCTTTACGTAATCTCCCTCCCGTGCCATCAATTCTGAAACGGTTCCCGAAATTGTGGCGTAAATTGGAAAGTTATCAAGGACATTTCCCGATGATTCAATGGCATCAATTTGAGTATCCGATAGTTTCCAATTCTTAAGTTTGTTGCGCACAGCTTTGTACAATGCAGGTTGTGATTCTTTTAAAGATGCTGCCGTGATGAGTTCCTGTTGCGCAGCGACCAGATTAGGTGCATAAATAGTGGCCAATAGCTGCCCACGATTTACTTTTTGCCCTTCATAATTTATATTCAACCGCTCAATACGACCATCAAAGTAGCTGGCTTGTACCGAGTTGTTCTCCTCATTGGTAGCAATCTTACCCGAGAGGGAAATCATTCCGGCTTCTTCTGAAGTAGTGCCGCTACCCACAATAGTAGTTTGAATATTGGCCAAAGCCAATGCGTTCTCGGTCATTTTAATCTCATTCATTGCAAGGCCTTCGGCGCTGGATTCAGTAGGAATAAGATCCATTCCACATATAGGGCAATCGCCCGGTTCTGGTTGCATTATTTGTGGATGCATGGAGCAGGTCCACATCTTCTGATTATTTGATTGTTCGATATGCTGATGTGTAGCTGTTTGATCTGAACTTCCTGCCGAATTTGAAAAAATAAGCCACCCAAGAAGAATCCCAACAATTAGTAAAACTATATAAATCGTATACTTTTTCATTTTATATTTTTTTTGAGGATGAGATAATTTTACCTAATAATTTAATACTTGACTGAAGGTTATTTTTTAAATCTTCTGGCGGATTTAAATATGAATTAGATTTTTCGCAAAGAGCAATCCAGTACTCGGTTTCTAACGCTTCCTTGTAGGCTATTTTCAATTTGTGAATAAAATCTATTTTACTCTCTGCTCCTTGCGCCTCTCTAGAATTAGCACCCATAGAAGTCTCTGATTTTAAGAGCTGCCTCGCAATTACGTATTGTCTGTCTTTTTCAAGCAATCCGCAATAAGCAATCACTTTAAAAGCTAACTCCATAGTAACTTCCAATAATTCATTTCTTTTAACCATTTTCTATCAAATAAATCCACATTCCCACATCCCCACATCCGCACATCCACTATTCTTCCAAACGCTTGATCATCGCTTTCATTTCCTCAATTTCCTTTTTCTGAGCCTCGATAATAGCACTAGCTAATTGTTTTACCTCTGGATCTTTTATGTCTGCACGTTCACTGGTTAAAATGGCAATCGAGTGATGCGGAATCATCGCTTTCATCCACAATACGTCTCCTACAATCGGTGATTGTGCGCGTACCAATCCCAAAGCGCTTACAAAGAGTGCAATACTCCCGACAATTATGGCAATATTCTTCTTTTTATTTTGATACATCCCACGCATAGCTACATACATAATGATAGCCATGGCAGAAATACCCAAACAAGACATATAAAACCGGGTCAAACTGAAATAAACGTGATCGATGGCATATGTGTTTAAGTACATCGTTATATACATTGCCACAAAGGACGCTGCGAGCATTCCCACAAATTTGGTGTATTGATTTTTGCTCATTGATTTTTGATCCATTTTGTCATTGTTTTCCATTTTATTTGATTTTGAGAGTTGAAGCGTTATTTAATTCTTTTTTTAATTTTTCTAACGGTAGGGGAACTTATAAACCAAAGTGAAAAGCCACTTAACACGGTGATCAATCCTAATAGCGAAAACGCTCTTAATAGAATCGTATTGAAATTATCTCGCCCTTGATAATCCATGGTGTGGGTCATCCAAAGAAAATCGAACCATCGCCAATCCCTGTGCCTTACCGTTTGAAAGGCACCATTATCAACAGCTACATATGCCTTTAAATTTTGGGAAGTGTCATATGAAATCTCATAAGCAGGTAATGGTCGACCACGATATTCGTGATGTTCGTCTACGGTTTCAATTAATTCAATACCAGATATTTTAAGGTCTGGCAACATATACCTATTGGCAACTTCTTTAGCTTCCTCCTTAGTAATGTCATTTTTCTCATCTCCTGTTTCGGCATTAAAAAGCGTGGTCCCATTAATCCAGTAATAAGGTTTATTAGCTATTTCTAATAGTTCCAATGAATGAATGGGTTGTGCTAGTTTAAGTTTTGCTGTACCTAGTAAGTTTGTGAACGATGCATTAGTGGGCTCCTCTTTTCTAAAGTGATCTCCGTGAATCTCATCAATATCCGTCCAGCTGAAATACATTCCGCTAATCGTCCACATCAAAAATTGAATACCTAAAAAGAGGCCTAAATAACGATGTGTTTTCCTGAATTTTTGAGCTGTCTTCCTTTTAACCATTATTCTGAAACTTTGAATGGAAATTCAACGGTTACCTTTTCCCAACTTAAATTGATGGTACCAGAATTAGTATCAGTCTTTGTTACTTTGTATTCTAAATGCTCTTGAATATCCTCGGACATTTTAGGAGCTACCTTAAATCGTAATACGTCATCTTTCTCATCATAATCGTCCTTGCCGTGTTGGTCCCAATTGCTATTAAAAATAATCGTCCATTCGTCTTGATTAGGAATTACGAAGAATCCATATTTTCCTGCTTTCAATTCTTTCCCAGCTATTGTCAGGTCTTTATTGGTTTCCATCCATGTGGCATTATGTGCACCAGCTTGCCATACGGCATCATAAGGAAGTAATCCTCCAAAGATGATACGCTTGCGAACGCCCGGTGATGAATAGTCAAAATGTATATGTGCATCACCTACCATAGCCATTGCACTAGTGTGAGGACTTAAGGATTTTTTCTTGTTGGTCGAGACGTTTTCAGTATTTTCTTTGGACTCATTGTGATTATGGTCCTCTTGTGATTCTTTAAGGTTCTGTTTACACGAGGCCAAAATGATAATACTTAGTAATAGGATATTTTTCTTCATATGCTTAGGTTAGTTTATTGATTTTGTTTTTAGTCTCAAGGCATTTGCAATCACTGATACTGAACTGAAGCTCATTGCTAACGCTGCAATCATTGGTGATAGGAGTATCCCGAAATATGGAAATAAAACCCCTGCTGCAATTGGTACCCCGAGTGTGTTGTAAATTAGTGCGAAAAATAGGTTTTGCTTGATATTTTTCATCACGGCATCGCTCAAGTTTCTGGCTTTTACAATACCATGCAGATCGCCTTTTACCAAGGTGATCATGGCACTCTCAATCGCCACATCGGTTCCTGTTCCCATTGCGATACCCACATCGCTTTTGGCAAGTGCCGGAGCATCGTTGATACCATCACCTGCCATAGCAACCACTTTTCCTTCTTCCTGCAATTTTTTGACTGCTTCCAGTTTATCCTCTGGTAGCATTCCGGCCCTAAAGTCGGCTAGATTGAGTTCTTTTGCTACGGCTTCGGCTGTATCGTGATTATCGCCTGTTAACATAATTACCGCAATACCTTTGTCTTGCAGTTCTTTGATGGCTTTGGCGCTTGTTCCTTTTATTTTATCGCCGATAACCACATATCCAGAGACTTTGCCATCTATGGCCAAATAGGAGACTGTCTTGCCTTGTTTTTGGAAGGATTGGGCTTCGGTTTCCATTTCTGATGCTATCTTTGCGTTGGCATATTCCATCATTTTTGCATTCCCCAAAGCAAGGTTCTTCCCATCAACCGTTCCTTCTACACCCTTTCCCGTAACCGCGCTGAAGTCTTCAGTTTTTGATAGTTCGACTTTCTGCTCCTTACCGTATTTCACGGTAGCTTCGGCAAGTGGATGCTCGCTGGAACTGTTTAGGGAGGCGATAAATTGTAAAATCTCACTTTCGCGAAAAGGTTTTCCAAAGACACCAATTTTTTCTACCGTTGGTTTACCCTCTGTAATGGTTCCTGTTTTATCCACGATAAGGGTGTCCACCTTATCCATTTTCTCAAGGGCTTCGGCATTTTTGATCAGTACTCCATTTTGAGCACCTTTACCAACGCCTACCATGATGGACATTGGCGTAGCCAACCCCAACGCACAAGGGCACGCAATAATCAAGACAGCGATGGCATTGACCAAGGCATACACATAAGCGGGTTCTGGGCCCCAAATTGCCCATGCAACAAAAGTGATAAGTGAAATCAAGACTACAACAGGCACAAAATAGCCTGAAACCGTATCTGCCAATTTCTGAATGGGTGCACGACTTCTACTGGCGTCGTTTACCATCTGTATAATTTGGGAGAGTAGGGTATCGCTTCCTACTTTTTCGGCCTTCATTAAAAAGGACTGATTGCCATTGATGGTACCACTACTAATTTTATCAGCTTCAGTTTTATCAACGGGGATAGGCTCTCCCGAAATCATGGATTCGTCTACCGTAGTTCGGCCTTCGGTAATCACACCGTCCACAGGAATTTTATCGCCCGGCTTTACGCGCAGAATATCTCCTTTTTGAATCTGGTCAATACTTACTTCTTCTTCATTGCCATCTACAACACGCACGGCTTTATTGGGTGCGAGTTTTAGTAATTCTTTTACTGCGGAATTAGTTTTGCTATGTGCTCGCGCTTCCAATACTTGTCCCATCAATACCAACGTGAGAATTACGGTAGCGGCTTCAAAGTAAACATGAACCGCGCCAGATTCGGTCTTGAACTGTTCAGGGAAAAAATCTGGAAACAACATTCCAAAAATACTGAATAGCCACGCAACACCTGCACCAATACCAATAAGCGTAAACATATTGAGATTCCACGTTTTTATACTACGAAATGCGCGTTCAAAGAACATCCAGGTGGCATAGAATACCACGGGAATAGAGAGTACGAATTGAATCCAGTTCCACCCTTTTTGTTCCATTACATCATACAGCGGATTGTTCGGAATCATCTCGCTCATTGCGATCAAGAAAATGGGCAAAGTGAATGCAAGTGCGATCCAAAACTTTTTCAGTAGTTTTTTATAGGTTTTTTCCTCTGCGGATTGGTCGGGTTCCATGGGTACGAGATCCATCCCACAAATGGGACAAGCTCCTGGTTCGTCCCTTACAATTTCCGGATGCATTGGACACGTCCATTGTGCACTTGTCGTAGCTGCTAAATTTTGCTCTTCTACCAAATCCATTCCGCAGACGGGACAGTCGCCCGGCTCGTCGTAGGTTTTATCGCCTTCGCAGTGCATTGGGCAATAGAAGGTTCCATTTCCTTTTCCTTTGGGTTTTTCTTTTTTTCCTGAAGCAGCACCGTCACGATGATGATGTTCACCAGGTTTATGAATGGAATAGCTACCGCCATCTTCTTGAAGTGCTTTTTGAAAGGTCTCGATGGAAATGTGGGATTCCATTTCAATCGTAGCTTCTTCCTTTTCTAAATTCACGGAAGCCTTGGTTACACCGTCCACCTTGGAAAGTGTCTGCTCAACGTGACTACGACAACCATTGCAAGTCATACCGTGTATGTGATAGGTGTGTTTCATCGAACCTTTTCCCTTTTCTTTTGGCATGTGGATACTATACCGACCGCCATCTTCTTGAAGTGCTTTTTGAAACGACTCGATAGGAATGTGCGATTCCATTTCAATGGTAGCTTCCGCTTTTTCTAAATTCACTGAGGCCTTGGTCACACCATC
>JBBSKR010000120.1:0-10466 GCA_038256135.1 Flavobacteriales bacterium
ATTTTTTAATCTAGGTCCGTTCTCGCTTAAAAAAAAGGATGCATAGGTACACTTTTATCCTAAAATATTTCAAATTTTAACATTGGTTTTTATTCTGATGTGACCTACATGGCGTTCTTATTGGACTGATCGATAACTTGAACACAGTAAAAATTAACACACCACCAAGCAGTCCTTAATTTAATTTTAACTACATTTTAAACAAGAAATAAAGAATGAGACCAAATCTGATCATCCTACTTTTTTTAGTACTGTTATGTTATGGTGTTACCGCACAAAATGAGCTTCCCTTAAAAATAGATAATTCTAAAATAAAGCCGTTACAAAAAATTCTGGATAGCTCTTTGCAAACCAATTTACGAGATGAATTGGCTTCGCATCCAGAGTGGAACCAACTCATTGCGCAAAAGAAAATGGCCGTAGGCCTTGTAGACCTCAGCGATCCCGAAAAGGTACGGTTTGCCCGCGTTAACGGCAATCATATGATGTATGCGGCAAGCCTTCCTAAAATTGCCATTTTACTGACCGCTATGGATGCCATTGAGAAAGGAGAGCTAAAAGAAACGGCGGAGGTTAAAAAAGATATGCGATTAATGATCAGCAAATCCGATAATGAAGCCTCTACAAGAATGATTGATCGTGTTGGTTATGAACGTATTGAAGCGGTTATGACCGATGCTAAATATGCATTTTACGACGAGCAAAAAGGCGGTGGACTCTGGGTAGGCAAACGCTATGGTAGCGGTGGAGACACCCATCGTGAACCATTGAAGAATCTAAGTCATGCCGCAACGGTCACACAGGTTTGCAGGTATTATTATCTATTGGCCAATGGGAAATTGGTCAACGAAAAGAGGTCAAAGCAGATGCTGGACATCATGGAAGATCCAGAACTACATCATAAATTCGTAAACACCTTGGACCAAATAGCCCCTAATGCCCGTTTGTTCAGAAAATCGGGTTCTTGGAAAACCTACCATTCAGATTCTATATTGGTATGGGGCAAAGACGAGAATAGAAGATATATTCTAGTTGCCCTTATTGATGACGCCAATGGCGAACAAATTATTAGAGATTTAGTAAAACCAATTGAAAAGGTTCTAAAAAAGCAAGTACTTTAGGTCTTGGAAAGGTAAAAATTTCCACTTCTTGATGGTAGAAAGACTTATAAAAAGAATATTTGATGTTAGGGAAGGCGAGTTCAAGGTGTCCCTTTGGATGCTCGCCTATATCTTTATCATCATTGCCGTATTATTGATTATTAAACCAACGGTAAATGCCTTATTTCTTTCAGAACTAGGGATAGAGCAATTACCTTTTGCTTTTTTATTGGTTGCGATCACGGCCATTACGAGCTCCTTTTTTTATTCCAAGGCCGTATCCAGATTTCCTCTGAAAAAGGTCATAGAGGTTACCATTATCAGCTCCATCATAATCCTCATAGGCCTCGGGCTTTTATTATCGTTGCAGATGGTCAGCGGAATGTTGCTCTATTTTTTCTATATCTGGGTAGCCATCTATGCCGTATTATCAGCTTCCCAATTTTGGGTCTTGGCCAATTTGGTCTTTAGTATTAGAGAGGCAAAAAGGCTATTTGGCCTTATAGGTTCCGGGGCTATTTTGGGAGGTATCATTGGAGGATATCTTACTTCGTTGCTGGCACCATGGATAGGCAATGAAAACCTAATGTTCGTTGCAGCGGTCCTGTTATTTTTCTGTATCCCTTTGTTACGGAAAATTTGGAATTTAAGAGTACGGGAAAACAGTTCCCATAAAAAGAACAAAAGCCCGGTCAACAGTTTGGAACCTCCATTGAAGCTGGTTTTACAATCCAAGCACCTTACCTATATTGCGAGTATTGTAGCCGTTAGTGTAGTGGTGGCGAAGTTGGTAGATTATCTCTTTAGCGATTTTGCATCTTCCGCTATATCCGATGCTGATGAACTAACCGCCTTCTTTGCCTTTTGGTTTTCTACATTCAACCTGTTGTCCCTGGTTATTCAATTGTTTCTTACCCATAGAATCGTAGGAATTTGGGGGGTCGGATTTTCATTGCTACTCTTGCCCATAGGTATTTTTGGTGGAAGTATTTTATTTTTAATACTACCGGAACTTTCTGCTGTGGTAGTCATAAAGGCCATGGATGGGATTCTTAAACAATCCATCCACAAAAGCGCCTCAGAACTATTGACACTTCCCCTACCGTTCGAGCTAAAGAATAAGACCAAATCCTTCATTGACGTAGTTGTAGATAGCCTAGCTACCGGTATGGCAGGTTGCCTTTTGATTTTTGTAGTTCGAGGTCTTGATTTACCGTCCTTTTATATCGGTATTTTGATTATCCTGCTGGTCTGCCTTTGGTTGTATTTCATTTATAAAGTGCGTATTGAATACTATAAGACTTTTCGAACCAATCTTGAACTTTTAACGGATTCCGCGAAAAAAACCAAGAAGATTGCCGCATCAAAAACTTCAGTGGTTGCAGGTATGCGTACGGTTTTTAAAAAAGGAACCGAAGAGCAGATTCTTTTTATGCTCGATAAATTAATGGAGATCAATGATAAAAGATTTGCAGATGATGTAGAATTATTATTGGAACATCCGTCCAACAAGGTTAAAAAATCGGCCATACAAAATTTATATTTTCTGAACGGTCAAAGTATGACTGCTGAGGTTTCTGAATTATTGAAAATCGAGGATAGGGAATTGACTATAGCCACTTTAGCGTATATTTTAAGTTTTGCCCATAAGGATAAATCATTTGTATTTGATACTTACTTGGAGCATCCTAAAGAGCGAATTGCATTGGCCGCTCTTTTTTGCCTAGCCAGGGAAGCGAAAAACAACTACTCCTTAAAACAGCGGTATTCACTGCGGGAACGTATTTACGGTTCGCTACAACATATTGAAAAAAATGAGGTAACCACCGTCTATCTTCAAGCGATATTAGAAATTTTAGGTGTAGCGAATATCCCTGCGTTTTATCCAAATCTTCTAAACTATTTAAAACATAAGCATCCAGAAATAGTAAGAACCGCTATCAACGCTATAGGTACTACCCATGATCCTTCATTGGTACAATACATTATTCCCTTATTGGACAAAAAAAGCTATAGACTAACCGTACTATCGGCATTTAAACAATTTGGACCCCCTATTTTACCCGTGTTACGCAAAAACATTCAGGAAAGATTGCAACCCCTTCCTGTAATTCGATTGATTCCTATGGCCATGCAATCCTTTTATTCAAAAGATGCCGTACAACAGTTATTAATAGTCTTAACGGATAAGGATCACACCGTACGATTGGAAGTAGTACGGGCCCTTAGTGCCATACGATCGACACATCCACAATTGAAATTCAATCGATATAAGGTAGTATCCGTCATTTTTGATGAATGCAAATTGCACCACCAGACCTTATCCGCCATGCACACGCAAATCATCATATCCTACCGGAATAGAACCAAGTCGAAAAAGGAAATTGGGGATGCGGAGCGTGACGCCCGTACCAGTCTTTTAGAATTATTGGAACGCAGATTGGACGCCGGTTTGGAGCGTATTTTCAAATTACTGGGTCTGCGGTACCAGCAAAAGGATGTAGCGATAGCCTACGAAGGTTTGCTGAGCCATAAACAGGAAGCGCAACACAATGCCATTGAGTTTTTGGACAATCTTTTGACGGGAGAACTAAAACGCAAGCTGTTACCGATTATCGAAGATTCTGCATTGGATATTTCATCCGAAGAGGAGCTTCAAAAAATAAAACACAAGATTCCTTCAGAATTGGAGTGTTTTAAATTATTATTACAAGGCAACGACCTTAAAGTTAAATTGGCGGTATTATTTCTCATTGCACAACAAAAAGAACCTAGATATCTTATTATAGTCGAAAAGTATATCAACGATCTAGATCCAAAAGTAAAAAGCTTTGCTTTGGAGGCCTATGCTGCCGTAAGCGAAGACTAAATTTATACTGGTATGGCTAAAAAAATTAAAATTCGAAATATCTCGAATCTAATAGGCAATCCTATACCTGATTTTAAAATAAACAGTATGGGTCGATTTGTAAGAAAAACAAAGGACGAAATAGGTAGGTCACCCGACGAACTCTTTTATCGAGGCGAAAAAAAAGTTGACGAAGTTGTCATCAGGGTCATTGATTTTGATTCTAAAAACCTAAAGGAACAATCCATAAAGGACATTACCAAGGCTGTACCCTTACAAGATAAAAAAACGGTCACTTGGCTTAATGTAGACCTAGACTCTTTGACGATAAAAGTGATGGGGAAACATTTCCGAAAGCTAAAGATATCCTATGGCAATTGAACATAGTTGAAAATGTATCCGGTGAATTAACCGCAGAGGTCATCTCATCCCAGTATTGGTTCAAAGATTTAAAATATGTTGATGGTTTTGAGGCGGAAACCCATCCGGATGAGTAGAAATTAAAATCATTCCATCAATTTGCTTCCCATATAAAAGAGGCTTTCTAAAAACTAAGTCTTACTGTCAATTCGAGCGGAGTCAAGAACAATGACTTACCGAGGTTTAAAGCATCTCGACTAAGCCTGTACGGTGCTTAGCCGAAGGGCTCGATATGAAAGCGGTATTTATATCCAATTTTTTACACAGTTTCTTGTTCAGAGTTCTTACTATTTAGGAAATAGGTTGGTGAAACTACTTATTTTCATCCAATTCCATAATCAAATTGGCAATCAAGGCGGTCCATCCCGTTTGATGCGAAGCACCAAGTCCCTTCCCGGTATCCCCATCAAAAAACTCATAAAAGAAGTGCTGGTTCTTGAAATGCTCGTTTTTGGTAAACACCTTATTGGCATCTTCCGAATGGTATTGAAATTTACCTTTTGCATTCGGCTCAAATAATTTGATCAATCGTTTGGAAAGCTCGTTGGCTATCTGATTAAGATTTAATTTTTTACCGGATCCGGTAGGAAACTCATACAGATATTGATTACCATAAAATTGATAGTACTTTCTAAGGGATTGAATGATCATATAATTCAAGGGCATCCAAATAGGACCACGCCAATTGGAATTGCCCCCGAACATATTGGATTGACTCTCCCCAGATTCGTATTGAATTTGATGATGCCCATGGTGTTGAAAAACAAACGGATGTTTTTCATGGTATTTGGACAACGAGCGGATTCCATAATCGGATAAAAACTCTTCCTCATCCAGTAATCGTTCTAGCAATTTCTCCAATCTAAAACCGCGCATGATGGAAAACAGGTGATTGCCATCCGTATTAAACTCCTCGATATTGGAAATTAAGGAAGCAAGATCAGGACGTGTTCGTACAAGTTCGGCAGCCCTTAACTTAAAGTTCTTCAATTCCTCAAAAAGGTCTTTGTGAATGATTTCCACCGCAAACATCGGAATGATACCTACTAACGAGCGCACTTTCAAACGGTCTGTCATGCCATTGGACATTTCTACAACGTCGTAATAAAAGTTATCGTCATCGTCCCATAACGAAATATCCTTTTGCCCAATGTGGTGCATGGCCCAGGCTATATTCAAGAAGTGCCTGAAAAATTTGGAAACACTATCTTCATATATCGTATTGGCTTTGGACAATTCCAATGACATACGTAGCATGTTCAAGGTGAACATGGCCATCCAACTCGTGGCATCTGCCTGCTGCATTCTAGTAATACCGGGTGGCATGTGGTTGCGATCAAACACACCAATATTATCGAGTCCTAAAAACCCACCTTCAAAAAGATTGGTGCCACTTTTGTCCTTTTGGTTTACCCACCAGGTAAAATTGATCAATAACTTTTGAAATGCTTTTTCCAGAAACTTCGTATCCCCTTTTCCGGTGCGCTGCTTGTCTTTTTCGTAGACATTCCAAACGGCCCAGGAATGCACAGGGGGATTCACATCACTAAAATTCCATTCGTAGGCCGGTATTTGTCCATTGGGGTGCATATAACTTTCCCTCAATACCAACAACAATTGTTCTTTTGCAAAATAAGGATCGATCTCGACAAAAGATGCCATGTGAAAGGCAAGGTCCCACGCTGCATACCATGGATACTCCCACTTGTCGGGCATTGAAATCACATGGCGATTGGTCAAATGATGCCAATGTAAATTACGTGAACCGGTGCGGTAGGGTTTCGCTTCCCCTGGACCGCCGAACAACCACTTGTATACGTCGTAATAGTAAAATTGCTTCGTCCACAATAGACCTGAAAACGCTTTTCTGGCAATTTGCTGCTGTGCCTGTGGCAACTCCTTTTTAAGAATATCGCTATAGAATTCTTCGCACTCCTCAATTCTTTTTTCAAAAATAGTGTCAAAGTGCTTCCAAGGGTCGGCAAGTTTCTTTTTCCTTAGGCGTACCCTAATGGTTTTTTCTTCGCCTGCCATAAGCCGTAATTTATGCCATACAGCGAACTTGGAACCCTTCTTTTCCGGGTTTACGGTGTCCAAACCGTTTACCACGTGATCATTGATACCGTCCTTTACATAATCTACCCCATTTGGCACTTTATAGATCTTATTATTATTGGTCTCGTTTTCACAGAACAGCTGTTCCCCGTTTTCGTGGTAAAAATAATACCTACCATTTCTAGTGCTTCTTGATTGAACCTCTGTGTCTGAATTCGATTTCATTCGAGGACGCTCAAAACGCTTATTATGTTTCCAAAAATTACGAAACCAAAGGTGTGGCAATACGTGAATATTAGCCGCCCTTGGGCCTCTATTGATTACGGTGACCTTCATAAGAATGTCGCCTATATCCGCCTTGGCATATTCGATAAAACAGTCGAAATAGGTGTTGTCGGCAAAAGCTTTGGTATCCAATAATTCAAATTCGGACTTCTCCCTGCTCCTATTGCTATTCTTCTTTGCGAGTTCCGTATATGGGAATTTTTTTTGCGGATACTTGTAAAGGTATTTTGCATAGGAATGTGTTGGTGTCGATACCTGATGAAAATAGAGTTCCTTTACATCTTCCCCGTGGTTACCCTCATTATTGGTCAGACCGAATAATCGCTCTTTTAGAATTGGATCTTTTTCGTTCCAAAAGGCGGGCGCCAGACAAAGTATTTCCCTGGAGTCACAAAATCCACCAATGCCCTCTTCTCCCCATCTATACGCATTACTTCGTGCCTTTTCGTGATCAACAAAATCCCAGGCATTCCCATTTTCACTATAATCTTCCCGTACCGTACCCCATTGCCTTTCCGCTAAATAAGGACCCCATCTTTTCCAATTCTTATAATTATCTTCAACGGCTAACCGCTCTTCTTCCGCATTTTTATGGACCATAAAGTCTTTGAATATTATTTTATAACTACTATTTCAACCAAGTCTCCAACAAAGCCAACCAAAATTTTGAAAAGTTGAACAATGTATCGCATCCCAATGGATAATCGCTAAAAATACTACATGTAGCAATAATTGACAGATAAACATCACTTTCAACAGTTCAGTATTGTCGAATTTCTAATAAAATGGAACCTTAGCAGATGAAATTTTTAAAATTTCATAACTTTTTTTATTAAACTATCAGCCAGTTGCGAAGTTCCTAAACACTATTTACAACTATTTTGTTTAACGTTCTAAATTTCAAATCCAATCTTAAACGTTGATTGAAGGGCTAAGTCAAACATCGCATACCGCATTATTCAATAGCATTTTTATTTCATCTCAATAAGATGCAAACAAAAAGTACGAGATTATCGTGATTTTAAAACTCAACAAGTACCTAAAGTGAATCCGATAATTCATCCTAAAAGTCATATATTTAGAACATGGATAAGATAACCCGACTCCTCCTCCTGGTTTCCATTATTTGGTTTACTCCAACGTTTTCGCAAAATGGAAAACTACAGGACTTCACCCAAACGATCGGTGGCACCGATCTCGTAATCGAAATGGCCGCTATTCCTTCCGGTACGTTTACCATGGGGAGTCCGACATCCGAAGAAAAAAGAAATGCGGACGAGGGCCCTGCCCATAAGATACGAATGAATTCCTTTTGGATATCGAAATACGAGATAACCTGGGAGCTGTACAATCTCTTTGTGAACCGTGCCATAGATAGCATAGGTATGAACTCAACCAACTCTGAATTACAATTGGATATTGATGCCATATCGGGTGCGACCATGCCCTATGTGGACATGAGTCTGGGTATGGGAACCGGTGCTGGCTTGCCCGTTGGCAACGTTACCCAATTCGCGGCATCGCAATTCTGTAAATGGCTTTCTGCCAAAACAGGCCACTTTTATCGCTTGCCTACCGAAGCGGAATGGGAATATAGTGCACGGGCAGGAACTTCCACGGCCTATCATTTTGGTGATGATCCAAAAGATTTGGAGGCCTATGGTTGGTATTATGAAAATAGTGAAGATACCTATCACCAAGTGGGCCAAAAGCGACCCAACCCTTGGGGACTTTATGATATGTACGGTAATGTGGCGGAATGGACTTTAGACCAATACCTGCCCAAAATCTACGAAACGAGAAATGGACCGACCGAAACACCGGTTGCGCTCGCCGTGGAAACCTACCCGCGTTCCGTTCGCGGAGGTTCCTATTACGATGATGCCGAATACCTGAGAAGCGCGGCACGCTTGGGTTCCATGGAAAAATGGATTATGAGGGACCCACAGTTCCCAAAGAGTAAGTGGTGGAATACCGATGCACCTTTTGTAGGATTCCGAATCGTGAGGGATCCCAACGTGTCAAAAGAAACCGAATTAGAAAAATATTGGGGCAAATAGGCCCATAACCTTTAAAACCGAATAGTATGAATAACTCAAAGGAAAACGAAAACCTCAACCTTAAAAATTCAAGAAGGGGATTTTGTAGAAATACCGCCCTTGTCGGGGCAGGAATGCTTTTACCGGGAATGGAGATGAACGCCATGGTCAATGTGTTCAATGATAAAAAATTGAAGTTGGCCGTAGTAGGCTGTGGCGGTCGTGGTACCGGTGCCGCCAACCAAGCCTTGAAGGCCGATGAAAATATTGAATTGGTGGCCATGGCAGATGCGTTTCAGGATCAATTGGACAATAGCCTGCTCAACCTCCAAAAGGAATTTGAGGGGACTAAAAAAGTAAACGTTAAGGACGCCCATAAATATGTGGGACTCGATGCCTATAAAAAAGCGATCGATCAGGCGGATGTGGTCATTTTAGCAACAACCCCAGGTTTTAGACCGTACCATTTTGAATACGCCATCAATGCCGGAAAGCATGTATTTATGGAAAAACCGGTAGCCACCGATGCCCCGGGTATCCGAAAGGTTTTGGAAATGGCCCAGGTTGCCAAGGAGAAAAAATTGAACGTGGTGGTCGGTCTACAACGGCATTACCAGAACAACTATCTGGCCATTGCCGACAAAATAAAGCAAGGTGACGTAGGTAAGATCGTATCGGGACAAGTATACTGGAACAGCGGTGGTGTCTGGGTACGCCCACGACAGGAGGGACAGACCGAACTGGAATACCAAATGCGCAATTGGTATTATTTTAACTGGTTGTGTGGAGACCATATATTGGAACAGCATATCCATAATATCGATGTGGCCAATTGGTTCATCGGGGAATATCCCGTTTCCGCACAAGGTATGGGCGGTAGATTGGTACGGACCGGTAAGGACCATGGTGAAATTTTTGACCATCACTTTGTGGAGTTCACCTACCCCAGCGGTGCTGTCATTGCCAGTCAATGTCGCCATCAACCGGGTACCTGGTCCAAAGTGGGAGAAAATTTTCAGGGCACCAAAGGCAGTATCGATATGAACGATGCCGGTGCTGCAAGCATTATTGGTTTGGATGGTGAAAAAATGTTCGACTACCGCGATCGAAACGACCCCAATCCATATCAAGTGGAGCATGATCGGTTATTTGCCTCCATACGGAATAATGAAGTCATCAGCGATACCGAAAACGGTGCCAAAAGTACGATGACCGCCATTATGGGACGTATGGCCACCTACTCTGGGAAAGTGATTACTTGGGAAGAAGCGATGGCTTCCGAAAAATTGTTGATGCCAAGCGAAATCACCTGGGATTCTACGCCGCCAAGTCTAACGGGCCCGGATGGTTTATATCCTATTCCTACCCCTGGGGAGACGGATGTTTTGAGTTAGGTGTGATTGAAAATAAGAATACTATTGACAAGTTGAAGTGACATGGGGGTTAACATGACCAAAAGGTAGTCTTTACAATTAACTTTTTTAAGCTAGTACCAAACGCCCGACTTGCCGTCGGGCATTTGGTTTTTTCTAGATGTACCGGAGAATATATCCCTTTAAATTTTAACGTTTGAATGTAGCTGTATACTGGCGAACAAGGTGATGTGTAAGCTCCCCTGTAGGATAACACCGGTGGGTCGGCTCCACCATCTTATAAAAAGTTGCGTAACACTTTCAACCGGTCGTTACTCTCGGCACACGTATGAGTAGTGGCAGATTG
>JBBSKR010000121.1:0-10442 GCA_038256135.1 Flavobacteriales bacterium
TGCTTTACTTTTTAATACGTGTAGTATTTCTGTTATTTCTTCTTTTCGTGCCTTAGATATTTTTTTTTCGCCTTTAGCAGTTTTAAATTTTATAGCTTGGTTGTATTCAGATTCTGAAAAATAGTAACCAGTTCTAAATAGTCTTTCCTTTGTACTGGGTGGGTGGTATAACCTCAACTTAACAGGAAATGTATTTTTCCCTTTTTTTCGCCTATTATCAAAATAAAACGAAAGTGTATATTCTTTGCTCATTATTTGTTCTTTGCTTTACCAAAAATACAAAGTGTGCAGAAAATTTGCAGAAAATGTGCAGAAAAATAATGAAGTTTTGTGAAATAGAATTAAATACTATATTTGCAATATACTGTAAAACAGTATTTTACTATAATTTGATTAACCCTAATGAACGTAAAAAATATAACTTCTAAGCAGACGGTCACAGGTTCGAATCCTGTCGCGATCACGGATAAATCACCAAAAAGTGGAAAACGGAGCAAGCTAAAAAAATAGCTTGCTTTTGTTTTTTACAGTGCGTTGTTTTTTTTGTTGATTTTCAGGACAGAGTGATATCAGGATATCCAACCCTGTCGTAATCCCAAAAAACTTATTACCCCCATATTGGGTTTTTATATTTATAGCCTTATAGATTTCCTAATACTTATCGATAATATGCTTAATTTCATATCGCATATTTTCAAGCAACAATTCCAATAAAAATACCGCCCATTGCACCACTATTCTTATTTTGCAAGGATATACCAATTCAGAACTTTAAAATGAAAAACAAGTCCATTTCCAAAACCAACTTTTACTTTCTACTCATTTTTTTAACTAGCACATCCAATTGTGTCTTTTCACAAAATAATCAAGGATATGAGAGTTTGGTAAACTTATTTAAAGAATGGAGAACTTTCGAGACTCCGCCACTTGGTGATGGCGCTCCAGATTATACAAAAGTAACTTTTGAGCAAAGATGGCCTAACTTTAAAGAGCTACAGAAAAAACTCCAAAGCTTGGACACGACCGCGTGGACGATTCCCAATCAGGTAGATTGGCATATTGTGAATGCCGAAATGAACGGCTATGATTTCAATCAGCGGGTATTACAGCCTTGGGCAAGAGACCCTGCCTTCTACAAAACCATATGGACAGACCGTAGTGATGTCCCCGCACACGAAGGTCCAACCCATCATGGTGTTTTGGATTTATGGACCTATGAATTTCCATTGAATAAGGAAAACCAAAAAAAATTACTGTCCGAATTAAAGGTGATTCCCGCCATCAATGAACAGGCGAAACTCAATCTGACTGGAAATGCCAAAGACCTCTGGATAGCCGGTATACGAGATATTCAGACCCAAAGTGACAACTTGGAAGAGATGAAAAACCTACCAGGAGTAGACAAGGATAAGAAAATAGTATCGGCCATTGACGAAGCCATAAAATCCACCAATGAATTCGTCGACTGGTTACTGACCGAAGCATCCTCGAAAACAGGTCCGTCAGGCATTGGAAAGGAAAACTATACCTGGTATCTTCAAAATGTGCATTTGGTTCCGTTGACTTGGGAAGATGAGGTAATGCTTTTAAAACGGGAATTAACCAGGGCATGGGCCTCCTTAAAGTTGGAGGAACATCGCAACCGAAACTTACCGGAGTTGGATGATGCCAGTACTCCGGAGGAATATGATAGCCGAGCAAAAGCATCGGCAAAAAGCCTTCTTGATTTTCTAGAAGAGAATGAAATGGTGACGGTGAAAGACTATTTTGAACCTGCCCTGAATGAACATTTAGGCGCATTCGTCCCCAAGGAAAAACGAAACTTTTTTTGGATTACCGCACATTACGATCAGCGTCCCCTTTATTCCCATTTTTACCATTGGTTTGAGTTGGCCCGCATGGATATAGAGCCTAACCCAAGTGAAATTAGGCGCGGTCCATTATTGTACAATATTTTCGACTCTAGAAACGAGGGAACTGCAACAGCCGTTGAAGAAATGTTTATGGACGCCGGGCTTTATGATGATCAGCCCCGTTCCAGGGAAGTTGTGTATATCATGATCGCACAACGTGCCGCAAGAGGATTGGGTTCCTTATTTGCACACGCCAATGAAATGACGATGGAGGAGGCCGGCAGTATCCATTCTGAATATACTCCCAGAGGATGGATGAAGACGGAAAAGGAATTATTGCTTTTTGAACAACACCTATACCTTAGACAACCCGGCTATGGAACAAGTTATATAACGGGAAAATACCTACTGGAAAATACTATGGCAGAATATGCTAGAATGAAAGAATCCAATAACGAACCTTTTGAGATGCGTGCCTTTTTTGACCAACTAAACTCGGTTGGAAGTATTCCGATTTCCTTGGGCCGTTGGGAAATGACCGGAGTAAAATCTTTTCTTGGTGAAAAGTAACATATTATACTGGACTGAAAATTCTGTTAATGAATTACCTCCGAGGCAAAGCCATCGAGGTATCAGAAACAAAAACGCTGCACTTCGACAAGCTCAGTGACCACGCTACAAGAGCCAAAAAACAAGACTTTTTTTATCTTGGTTCTTGGTTCTTGGTTCTTGGTTCTTGGTTCTTTGTAAGGATACTTGATTGTACCGATGCTACACCCGAGGCAGAGCCAAGGGGAATTCTATTGATCAAAAAGATTCATCTATTACATCTAGAGGTTGACTTTATTCCATCAACGAACTTAAAGTAGAAATGGTTTTTAGAGTAAAAAACTTCTAAAAATTGAATTTTTCACTCAAAATTGACCAAATAACCCCTTAATTTAGTCAAAAAAAACATAAAAGAGGTATTTTTCTTGTTTTTCTCCCAAAAATTGATAAGTTATATACTTAATCAAATCTATTTTATTTTATGCGACAATTGAAAATTACCAAACAGATTACCAACCGGGACGCTAAATCCTTAGAAAAATATTTTCAAGAAATAAGTAAAATAAATTTAATCACTGCAGACGAAGAAGTAGAATTGGCCAGAAAAATTCGCGAAGGAGACCAAAAAGCTTTGGATAAATTGGTGAGCGCAAATCTAAGATTTGTTGTATCTGCGGCGAAACAATATCAAAATAGAGGATTACGTCTAACAGATTTAATTAATGAAGGAAATTTAGGTTTGGTAAAAGCTGCAAAGCGTTTCGACGAGACTCGGGGTTTTAAATTCATCTCTTATGCCGTATGGTGGATTAGACAATCCATTCTACAAGCGCTTTCTAAAAAATCTAGGGTAATTCGCCTACCTCAAAACAAAATCGCAACGAATTCGAAAATCTATAAAGTATATTCCTCATTGGAACAAACTTATGAAAGGCCCCCAAGTGCAACAGAAATTGCATCTGAATTGGATATAAGTGTTTCAAAGGTGAAAAGTTCCATTAAAAATTCTGGGAAACATGTTTCTTTAGATGCTCCCTTTCGAGAAGGTGAGTCATCAAGTCTATACAATGTTTTGGAGTCTAAAAAACTAAGCAGACCCGATAAGGAAATGATCGATGAATCTTTAGAAACAGACATTGACGAAGCTTTAAAAAGGATTCCCGAACGACAAGGTGATGTATTACGCCTCTTTTTCGGACTTGGAAATCAACCTCCAATGAGTCTTGTGGAAATTGGTGAAATTTTTGATGTTACCCGAGAACGCGTAAGGCAGATAAAAGATAAGGCCTTAAGATCGTTACGCCGTAAATCAAACACAGAAATTTTACGAGCTTATCTCTAATAGCACTCATAGAACGACTCTTAAACAATACAATCACTATCACTAACACACTCCATCGAGTGTGTTAGTGGTTTAAGATTACTATGAAATTCAATTGTTTGAACCCAACCTAGCTCTCCTTCTAAAATTCAATTATGATGGCCATCGCAATACTCCTTAAAACATAATAACATAAGCTTAACACGTCATATTTGGAGGTGGCACACTATATGTTAAGTTAGTATCAGAAATATTAAAAAATGAAATTTATTTATATTAAAAGACATAGTGTCACCAAGGAAGTATATAGAACTAGGGTAAACCTGTTAAATTGCAAGGTTACGTCCATCACAAAATACTTCTTGGGTATACCCATTAAAAAAATACATACTTACGATCAAACCTTTTACGGCAGAAAAAACAATGCAGTAGAAAAAATGTTATTTATTTAAAAACGTAAACAGAACTAATACATAAAATAATCTGATTCATGAAAATATTAGTAATAGGCGCCGGAAATATGGGCTTGACATATGCAGAAGGCATGTCCAAATCAAAATTACTCAAGAAAAAGAATATTATGGTTTTGGACACTTCCGAGGATAAGTTGGAAGAGCTTAGGAAAAATCCACAATTTGATGCATTTGACGATTTAAAGAAATGTGCTCCACAGGCAGATATCATATTCATAGCCGTAAAACCGTATCATGCGGAGAGTGTATTTCTCAAATTAAACCCGTTGGTAAAACCTGGTCAAATAGTTATTTCCATAATGGCAGGAGTCACTATAGATAGTATAAAAAACTTGACAGGTCTAACAAAAATTGTACGGGCCATGCCTAATTTACCTGCACAGATAGGTAAAGGACTTACCTCTTTTGTTGCTTCTGAAGAAGTAACAAGAATAGAGCTCTTGACGATTGAAAGTTTATTGGATACCACAGGAAGATCAATTTTGGTAAGCGATGAAAACTTTATTGATGCCTCTACGGGAATATCAGGAAGTGGACCGGCTTATGTTTTCTATTTTATGCAAAGCATGATGGAGGCCGCCCTTAAAATGGGATTTACACCAAATGTCTCTAAAATTTTAGTGGCCCAGACCTTTACAGGTGCCATAGAGCTTTTTAATCAAAATGAATTATCTCCAAATTCTTGGATGGACAAAGTAGCCAGTAAAGGCGGTACTACCCGTGCAGCTTTGGATTCCATGGAAAACAATAATGTAGGTGAATTGATCAAAGAGGCTGCGTTCGCTGCTTTTGAACGTGCCGTTGAACTTGGAAAAGAAAAAGAAGAATATGTATAAGCAAAAGATAGTCGTTAAGGTCGGTACCAACGTAATGACCAATAAGGACAACCGCATCGTAAGACCCGTATTACGTAATTTGGTACAACAAATCGCTGAACTGTACGAGCAAGGTATTATTACCGTACTTGTATCCTCTGGTTCCGTAATTGCGGGTAAAGAGGTTTTGGGTACGTCAAATATTGAAAACGATACACAGCGTAGGCAAGTCTATTCCGCCATTGGTCAACCTCGCATGATGCGCCACTACTATAATATTTTTAATGATTATGGTATGAAGTGCGCCCAAGTACTCCCAACAAAAAGAGATTTCACCCCTGGGATACATAGACAGAACATGATCAATTGTGTTGAGGGACTTTTATCTGAAGGCGTTATCCCAATAGCTAATGAGGATGATGCCGTATCGGTAACCATGAGCATGTTTTCTGACAATGATGAACTCGCAAGTTTGATAGCCCAGCTCATTGATGCCGATAAATTAATCATTCTAACCGATATAGATGGACTCTACACCGGGCACCCGAATTCGGCTAATAGCGATCTTATCCATCATGTTAATCCAGAAGACAACTTGGAGAAATATATTAAGGACAGTAATAAGAAAGTAGAAGAAGGTCGTGGCGGAATGGGTTCAAAATTGGATTATGCACAACAGGCGGCGGCGAATAACATTACAACATACATTGCCAACGGTAAAAAAGACAGAATCCTTATCGATATAATTGAAGGAAAAGAAGTGGGCACCAAAGTAACCCTTGAAGAAAAAGCACAATGAAATTAATCGCAACAGATATAAAAAATAACGTATTAAAAAGCATGGTTCGCCTTTTGGACGAAAACCGAAATGCCATTCTCGAAGCCAATAAAAAGGATTTGAATCTTTTTAAAAAGGAAGATCAGGCCATGTACGATAGGTTGATCGTAACCGACAAGAAAATTGACGGGATGATGGCCTCCATCAACGAAGTGATGTCGCAAGAAGACCCAATCGGTAAAACCATCTCCACAAAATTATTGGACAATGGTCTTGAAATCAACAATAGAACTGCTCCATTCGGCACCATCATGATCATTTATGAGTCAAGGCCAGATGTAACCATAGAGGCTGCGGTTCTAGCATTTAAGGCAAATAATAAGATATTATTAAAAGGTGGTAAAGAGGCATTGTACAGCAACACCATTCTAATTGAACTTTGGCATCGGGCTTTACAGGAAAATGGTTTATCAAAGGAATATATTCAACAGTTGACCTTGAACCGTGAAGAAACCCAGGCATTTTTAAAGAACCCGACAGAGAAATTAGATTTAATCGTACCTCGCGGTGGTGAACGCCTCATCAACTTTGTTAAGGAACACGCCAACTGTGCCGTTTTGGTAAGTGGTAGAGGCAACAATTTTCTTTATGTAGATGAAAATGCCGATTGGGAGAAAAGTGTAAAAGTCATTCTAAACGCTAAAACCGATAAAATATCGGCATGTAATGCCTTGGATAAAATTCTAATCAGTTCCAATATTGAAGATTACAAAGAAAAATTAACTGACCTGCACAACCTATTGAAAGTAAAAGGTGTGGAAACTTTGGTTGATTCGAATGTAAATGATTTACTTGAGGGTGCGCACCTCATCGAAGATCCTTCCATTTGGAAAGAAGAGTTTCTGGCAATGAAATGTTGTTTGGGTTCTGTTGATTCGCTGAGCGAGGCGATTGAGAAAATAAATGTAAATTCTGGTGGTCACTCGGCTACGATTATGACTTCCAACAAAGAATCTGCCAAACAGTTTATGGAAGAAGTTGATTGTGCCGCGGTGTACCAAAATGCATCTACCCGCTTTACGGATGGTGGTCAAATGGGAGTTGGAGCAGAATTGGCAATCAGTACGGACAAACTTCACCACCGCGGACCGTTGGGCTTGAATCAATTGGTGACCAATAAGTACTATATTTTCGGCGACGGCCAAATACGGGAATAATAATGCCATTTATCCGACATTTAAACCCAAATCTAAATTTATGTTTGAAAAAATAGAAACTATAGAAGGTGCCTTGGTATATCACGGTAATATGCACAATCGTATTTACTTCACTGAGGCAGAAAAAGTTGATTTAGGTACCCTACTGCCTAAAATGAAAGATCTTGCCAAAACACAGAATTATGAAAAAATTCTGGGCAGAACATCTGAGGGTTCAATGAACCTGTTAAAGTCCAACGGCTTTATGGTAGAGGCTAAAATTCCCGGACTTTATAATGGCTCTATAGATGGCTATTTTCTTGCTGACTATGTCAATAAAGAACGGCATCAAAATGATGAAAAGAGTCTCAAAACAATCGCGTCGGTAAAAAGCATAGCACTTGCCGCCAATAAGCCCGATATGGATTCCCATTTTGAATTGCCAACTAATCTGGAAATCAAAAAAATGTCTCTCCAAGATTTTGAACAGTTGGAGGATTTACATAAGAAGGCATATAAATATCACCCCAACCAAATAAAGGACAAAGCCCATTTTAATACTTTGGCTGAATTGAACCATCAATTTTATGGACTTTTTGAAAATGGGGAATTACTTGTTTCTACTATTTTGGCGATTCATGAAGAGGAAGCGAATCTGGAGATCGTAGATTTTGTGACGCATCCAGATTTTCGGGGACAGAATCTCTCCTATTTTCTTGTTCAACATTTAAAAGGACAAATGGCTAGTTTAGGTTGCAAAACAATGTACACTATGGTTAGGGCCACTTCATATGGTTTAAATATTACCTTCAGTAAACATGGGTTTATCTTAGCGGGTACGTTGACCAATAATTGTGTAGTTCGCGATACTATGGAAAGCATGAATGTTTGGTACCTTAAAAGTAGTACCCAGATCTAACGATTATTTAGTCGTATTCCTCCTTATTTCAAAAGTTAATTGTAGCCATTACTACCTAAAATCACGAATTCAAAAAACTATTATTACGACCTTGAAGGTCTCAACATCAGAGTTTGAACTATTGTCTCATTTTATGACAATAATGCTTTGTTTACATGGTAATTTATGCTTTATTTGAATAAGTCAATTAAATGTGGTCAAATATTCAATGAAAGGTTTCGAAGATAAAAATTTCATACCCAACCTTTCTTTTGATTGTGTCATCTTTGGTTTCAACGGAAAACTACTCAAAATTCTCATTTTAGAATATCACAATACGGGTCTTTTCGCGCTACCCGGTGGTTTTATTGAAGATAATCATAGTTTAAATGATGCCGTTGTAAACGGCGTCAGGGAACGTACCGGTCTAAATAATGTTTTCTTGGAACAATTCCACGTATTTGGGGGCCGCAATAGATCAGACCCAAGTGCTATGAAACGTATTTTGGAAGCCAATGAAGAAGATATAGTGGAAAACAGCTGGATGCTGGAACGTTTCCTTACCGTTGGCTACTATGCGCTGATCAACTACGAAGAGGTCAACCCAAAGCCTGACCATTTATCGGACAGTATTGGTTGGTATGCCATTGATGAATTACCCCCATTAATGATGGATCACAATGAAATCGTTACAAAAGCCTTACAAGTACTTCGTAATAATCTGAGTGAAAAGCTGATTGGCATGAATCTTCTTCAGCAGAAGTTCACGATGAAGCAACTACAGTTGGTTTTTGAAGCAATTTTGAGTCAGAAATTAAGACGAACCACTTTTCAAAGAAAAATGCTGTCCCTCGACATTTTGGAAAGACATGAAAAATTTTTTCAAGGGAAAGCCCATAAAGCTCCCTATTTATATAGTTTCAAATAAATCTTAAACACGATAATATAAACTCTTAAATCAACAACGATGAAAAAACAAACAATGAATACCATTTTCAAATGTTTTGCCCTAACAATATTCATGGCTAGTACTATGATGACCTATGCCCAAGGTCAATTTGGAGGACTCGCACTCTACACCGTACGGGATGATATGGGCACCAATGCTAAGGCAACATTACAAGCGGTTGCGGATGCCGGATACAAGAATATTGAAGCCGCAGGATATGAAGACGGAAAGTTTTATGGGATGACCCCCTCAGAATTCAAGAGCATGCTAAAATCTATGAAACTTAAACCGATCAGCACCCACCAAGGGTCGGTTACACTGGAAAACGCAGACCAAATGATGGCAGACGTAAAAGCTGCCGGATTCAAGTATTTTGTCATTCCTGTGCCTCCAATGGGCATGTTCGAGTCTAGTAAAGATGGTATGGGCATGAAGGGTTCCGTTCAAGAATTGGCCGACATACTGAACACCTTAGGTCAAAAAGCCAATAAGGCAGGTTTAAAACTTTTGTACCACAACCATGATTTCGAATTTAAAAAGAATGCAGAGGGTATCGTTCCGATAGATTACTTATTGGAAAATCTAGATTCAAAATATGTAAACTTCCAAATGGACTTATACTGGGTAACTAAGGCCGGAGCAAACCCGATCGCTTATTTCAACAAATACCCAGGTAGATTCAAAATCTGGCACGTAAAGGATATGGACCAGCAGGGGAGATTTGCTCCCGTTGGTGAAGGTTCCATTAATTTCAAAAACATCTTGGCCAACAAGGCCCTTTCTGGTATGAAATATTATATGGTAGAGCAGGACATGACATTCGACGGACTAAAACCTTTGGAAGCCATCAAAATCAGCCATAAGGGTCTAAAGGAGATAGGGTTCAAATAAAATAATCCGTGGCTTTCAAAACCTATCCTATCAAATAGATAGAAATTTTGACAAACCTCTGCCACTTTTACGGCGAGCACTGATCTATTCCCTATGATATCCTGAAAGGACGACAAAAAAGCGATTATAGAAGAAGTAGCCGTAGGAATATTAAAAAATTAGTATCGAGAAGCTTTCGTGGTCCAAAGCGGTTCTCGATACTTTTTCTTTTAGAAAAAACTCGAACTGACATTTGTGTGTTTCTTGTTGACCAGTCACTTCGAGTGAATTTTTGAGGTACGAAAAAATTATTATCGAGAAGCTTTTGTGTTCCAAAGCGGTTCTCGAAACAGTATAAAACCACTCCAACTGACCCATTTTATTGAACTCGCTTAAAGTAAAATAAAACCCATGCCAATTAAACCTTTTATTATCAGAAGCATCCAAACATTTTGAGATTATTTGAATATTTTTGCGCCTCGTTTGCTTCAATGGAGAACACAAACCAATAATTATTGAGTACTATGAAAATGACAACAGGACTACGCATGAGAATCATTCATCGCTATTTAGGTTTTTTCTTGGCGGGAATTATGGCCATGTATTCCATAAGCGGTATTATCATGATTTTTAGAAATACCGATTTTTTAAAGAAGCAGGTTGCAGTTGAACAACAATTGAAACCCAATTTAACTACAGATGAATTGAGCATCGCTCTACGGGTAAAAGGTGGTATTAAA
>JBBSKR010000122.1:0-10399 GCA_038256135.1 Flavobacteriales bacterium
ATTATCCCGTTGAGCCCTTAAATCCACTCTTTGGTCTCTATGCCGCTGTTACACGGGAAGCTTTGCAGGGAGAATCTGGTGATGGTTGGCTGCCAAAGGAAAAAATAGCTATGGAAAAGGCCATAGAGCTCTATACTTTAGGATCTTCCTATGCTGAATTTATGGAGGATAGGAAAGGGAAACTTGCTACTGGGTATCTGGCAGATTTAGTAATGTTCGACCAGAATTTATTGACTATTCCTCATAATCAAATTCTGAACACTAAAGTGGACTATACCATAGTAGGAGGAAGTATAGTATATGATCGAATAAAAGAAACAAGTATAGAAAATTAATCAATTCAACTAAAATGTAAACGACCCCAAAAATAAATCCTACAATTTCCTGTAACTCTTCCCCAAAAGAACTTTTACCAAGTCCTCCCCGCTTGGAGTTAACAATTCCCTGTAATTAAATAGTCCCCTCTTTGCTACACCTACTTCAATAATCAAATACAAATACTGTTAAAAACTTTCTTACAAATGGCAGCGGAATACTTGAAACAGAAGGTCAGAATAGCGAATTTCAAGCCAGTTAAAATACGGTACTTGGGACAGGGGACAATTGAATTGAAATCTTGCCTTTCCTAATAGTAGTCCAATGGCATACTTGTAATAATTAAAAAGCTTAAAACCAATCCGAATGAATCGATCTAAACTAATTATCGCGCTTTCTGCCCTACTTATTATATGCTCCTGCAAACGTGAAACCAAAATAGCACCACCCTTAGACAAATTCCAATTCGCACAACCTAGTGAGGTGGGCATGGTAGCAGACAGCTTGGCAAAAATTGATAACATGGTTATGGAATTTGTGAAAGCCAAAAAATATCCTGGTGCGGTGACTTTGATTGCCAAAAACGGTAAAATCATCTACGAATCCGAAGTAGGTTGGTCAGATTCGCTACGAACAGAACCCTACAGAAAAGAACATTTGTTTCGGATGGCCTCGATGACAAAACCCTTGGTTTCCGTGGCTGCAATGCAGTTGGTGGAGAGCGGGAAAATTAGTCTGGACGATCCCGTTGGGAAGTATATACCCAGTTTTATGGAAACTGAAGTGCTAGCGAGCTTTGATCCTACGGACACCACATGGACCAGTGTTCCCTCCAAATCGATTCCAACGGTGAGACACTTATTGACGCAGACGGCTGGCGTACCTTATGGCTTTATGAATCCCCCAGTGAACGGCGCCATTTTAGCCAAACACAATATTCCAGATTTAAGTACGCATTTACCTATAACCACAATGGAAACCATGAGTACCATAGGTGACCTTCCGCTAGTACACGACCCTGGTGCAAAATGGATGTATGGTTTAAATACCGATGTACTAGGTCGCGTGGTGGAAGTAGCTTCCGGACAAAAATTGGACGATTATATCCGTGAACACATTACCCGGCCCTTGGGAATTGAGAAGCTGGACTTTTATTTTAATGATTCCCTGACCACGGACCTTCCAAAGATATTCGTACCCAACGCCAAAGGGACTATTACACAAGTTGATTCCGCCATGGGACGCATGTATATCGCCAACTATCCTACCCATGGTGCTAAAACCTACCTATCTGGAGGTAGTGGAATGACCGGAACTGCTCGTGACTATTTTCTTTTTTGCCAAGCGATGTTGAATGATGGGGCATTAGGCGACAAGCGTATTTTAAAAGCGGAGACCGCGCAATCCATGCACAAAAATCAAATCGATACCCTCTCCTATCCATGGGGACCTGCACGTTTTGGTTTCGGTTTTGATGTGGCAGATGCCAATCCTACACGGCCCGATGGCACCTACAGCTGGGGCGGCGCTTTTAGCACTACATTTTGGATCGATCCCACAAACGATTTGATTGTTATACAATTGCGGCAGGTACTGCAATCCCCAAACAATAACGACATCAATACAAAATTAGAGGAAATCGTTTATAGTGCCTTGACTGAAAGTAACTAACATTTGCTATCTTAAACCCCTATTAAAAATCAGCAGAAAATGAAACTACGAATTCTTTGTTTGCCCTTTGTCTTAGTGTTGCTGATTTCCTGTAAACAAGAAGCTGACAAAACATCCTCTTTGGTCAATTATCAGGGAGATGAAACCTATTCCGTCATTTTTGGCAGTACCACGGTAGGGCATTTGAAGACCCATACCGTTGAAGATACCATCCACATCGATTACGATTACAAAAATAATGGCCGCGGACCCACCGTGAAGGAAACCATCGTATTAAATGCAGCTGGTTTTCCGGTGCAATGGGATATTACCGGGAATACGACTTTTGGGAATACCGTGGAGGAACGGTACACCTTAAATGGAACCGCTGCTTCGTGGACCGATGCTACCGGTAGGGATAGTACAACCGTGGATACTGGGTTATGGTATGTAAATCAATCCGGGAGCCCGTATTCGGAAATTCTTACGGCACGTAGCCTATTACAATCCCCAGATTTTTCCGCGGATGTGCTCCCAGCGGGCACATTGAAGCTTACAGAGATGGAAAAAACCAGCATTACCGTTGATTCCACTACCGTTGATCTTACTACCTATGCGATGTCCGGAGCCGATTTAAATCCCTCTTATTTTATGGCCGATAACGAGCAACGTTTATTTGCGGTAATCAGTCCGTCGTTTGTCATTGTTCGAGAAGGATTTGAAGCCAAAGAAAAGGAACTAAGGGCCTATGCCGAAAAATATTCCACGGAACGCTTTGAATCGTTACAAAAAAAATATGCCCATAATTATGGGAAAAAGGTGCGTATTGCCAATGTGCGCCTATTCGACCCCAATACTTTGGCGCTGACTGCGCTATCATCGGTGTTGGTGGATGGCGAGCGTATCGTAAGTATCGATACCCCTGATGCCACAGGCGAAAATGAAGTGGTCATCGATGGCGCCAAAGGTACGTTGGTGGCCGGCATGTATGAAATGCATGCCCATACTGGGGATGAAGGCGCCTTGTTGAATGTATTGGCCGGAATAACTTCCTTTAGGGATATGGGGAACGACAATGCCGTATTGGACGAGTTGATTAAAAAAATAAATTCAGGGGTTTTGGCCGGACCACGGGTGCATCGGTTGGGTTTTATTGAAGGACAAAGTGACTACAGCGCCAATAATGGCATTGTAGTTTCCAGTAAAGCAGAAGCCTTGGCCGCTGTGGATAGTTACCATGATATGGGTTTCTATGGGGTGAAATTATATAATTCCATGAACGGGGATTGGGCCCCGGCCATTGTTAAAAAGGCACATGGGTATGGGATGTTCGTATGCGGACATGTACCGGCATTCTCCAATGCCAATGCCATGTTACGGGCCGGTTTTGACGAAATGACCCATATCAATCAAACCATGTTGGGTTGGGTGTTGGAACCGGAAGAAGATACGCGAACCCTACTTCGTCTTACGGCATTAAAACGATTTCCGGGACTGGACTTGAACAGTCCCAAGGTGCAGGAAACCCTAGATTTATTTGTTCAGCACAAGACGGGGATGGACCCGACCTTGGCGATCCATGAAGTGTTGATGAAAGCTAGAAATGGGGAAGTCTGGGAAGGCGCCAAAGATGTTATAAACCATATGCCACCCAACGCACAACGTGCATTTAAGGTGGCCTTGGCCGATGTGGCTTCGCCAGAAGACGACCAAGCCTATCGTGAGGGCTACGAAAAAATTGTGGAGACCTTAAAAATGATGAAGGACAAAGGCCTCTTTATCGTACCCGGCACCGATCTGGGAGGTGCTTTCTTTTACCATCGGGAGCTGGAGCTGTACCAACAATTGGGGTATACCCCTGCGGAGCTTTTAAAACTGGCCACCTATGATATGGCTCAATATTTAGGGGATAAAGACCTTGGGAGCCTTGCACCTGGCAAACTCGCCGATTTCTTCTTAATTCCTGGAAACCCGGTAGAAGATATCAAAGCCATCAAAACCATTTCTTTGGTTTCCCGTGGGGGTACGTTCTACTATCCCAGTGAGGTGTATCCTGCTTTTGGTATTCAACCGTTTACGGAAATGCCGGAGATTAAAGAATAGAAAACATTTGAACAATTAACTGGTTATGTTGTTAAATAACATCCAACTCCTTAGTAATCCAAAGATGTCACTTCGAGTGAATTTTTTAGCCACGGGAAAATTAGTACCGAGAAGCGATCGTGTCCCAAAGGTTCTCGATACACTTTTATCCTTCCGCTACGCTTAGGAAAAAGCAATCGAACTGACAATTCCTTTGCTTTTAATAATGTCGAATAGACTATATCCATAACAAGCCCGTAGCTGCGGGTTTTGTTAACCAACCAACACAATGGAAATATAGTAGTGCTAGAAATGTCGCAGAAGAAGGTGCTTTTGAAATTGATTCGATAGATTTTCTGCAATAAAAGTTATTGCGGTCACTCGTCTCAGACGAGTGCTAGCGAAATAACTAATATCTGTTCGCTTTTAATTATTCCTCCAAAATAAACTCCACAATCACCCGCAACTCCTCCTCCAAAGATATCTCTGGATAGCCTTTCCCCGCTTGCCGGTACCAATACCCGGCATTAAACTCATCACCTTCTTTTCTATGCAGGTAGGCATGTACCCAGCTACCCATAGTGTTTTGCATGTCTTGCGCAATGTTGTGGGAAGCTTCCCAATTCCCTTTGGCATCAAACCACATGGCCTGTAACGCTTCTGGCCAATCCGTCGGTGGTTTGGGCTGGTCTAGTGTTTCTGTAAAGGCTTTGTAATTAGTTGGCAGCATTGGTAACTCGTTTTATCAGTTTCTCCACCGTTAAGCCTTGGCCGATAATGGAGAAGACCACTACAATATAGGTGATGACCAAAAACAGATCTCGGTGCATGTCTTGTGTCAACCCCAAGGCCAATGCAATGGAGATACCCCCCCGGAGTCCACCCCAGGTCATGATCAAATTGGTTCGTGGTACAAAGTCCAGCTTCTTTTCAAAAAACTTGATGGGTAATAACAGCGATAAATACCGACACGCCAATACCAACGGAATGGCGATCAGCCCGGCAATGACATAATCCATAGTAAAGGAGAGTACCAGTATTTCCATTCCGATCAATACAAAGAGTAAGGTATTCAAGAGAATATCCAATAACTCCCAAAATTTGTCCACGTAGGTTTCGGTCATTTCAGACATCGAAGCATTACGTACTTTATCATTGCCTACGACCAGACCAGCAGCCACCATGGCCAAGGGAGCCGATAAATGGAATTTTTGGGCAATCAAAGTACCCATCATGACCGTTGCCAAGGTGATGATGACCTCAATATCATAATCATCAATGGACTTCATCAATTTAAAGGTGCCCCAGCCTAAAGCAAGTCCAAGTAGCAATCCTCCAATGACCTCAACCCCGAAAAGTTCCAGAATTTGAAGCGGCTCAATAGTAGCTTCACCCGCAGAAGCCAATTGAAATATCGTCAGGAACACCACAACCCCTACACCATCATTAAAAAGGGATTCGCCCACAATCTTGGTCTCCAATTTTTTGGGTGCCCCCGCCTGCTTTAAAATCCCCAAAACAGCAATGGGATCCGTAGGCGATATCAATGAACCGAAGAGCAAACAATAGATAAAGGAAATTTCCATGCCCAACAACTGTAAAAAGTAGAACATGCTGATGCCTACCAGAAACGTTGAAGTCAATACGCCCAAGGTAGAAAAAACCAAAATGGGCCAGCGTTGCACCTTTAACTGTTGGAAGTTGGTGTGCAAGGCTCCAGCGAAAAGCAAAAAGCTCAACATAATATCCAGCAAAACCGATTTGAAATCGATTTGACTGATGATATAGCGCTCCGCATTGATCAAGGTATCGTCCACATAGCCAATCACGAATACTACCATGGTAAACACAATGGTTATCAGCATTAATCCGATACTACTGGGGAGTTTTAAAAACCGGGCATTCACATAACCGAAAATGGCAGAGAGAAAAACCAGTACTGAAATAATCGTAAATACTTCCATGTGCCTTATTATATCATGTTTAAAAAATCCTGTTCACTAATAATGGGAATGCCCAGATTTTCAGCTTTCGTTCTTTTACTTGGCCCCATTTTATCGCCAGCCACTAAATAGCTGGTCTTTGAGGATATGGAGGACCCTACCTTGCCGCCATTGTCTTCTATTTTCTTTTTAAGCTCGTCCCTGCTCAACACCGCAAAAACCCCGGAAACTACAAAGATATTCCCGGCCAAGATATCGGTCTGGTTTTCCAGCTTATCGGCAGAAAGTTCCATTTGTACCCCATAACTGCGAAGGCGTGCAATGGCATCCAGATTTTTTTCGTTGGCGAAAAAATCAATAACACTTTGGGCGATACGCTCGCCAATTTCATCAACAGCGGTTAAATGCTCCATGGAAGCGACTTGCAGCGCGTCAATGGTCTTATAGGCTTTGGCCAATTTTTTGGCAACGGTTTCCCCTACATAACGTATACCTAATGCAAATAATACCCGTTCAAAAGGAACATTTACCGAATCCGCTACCCCTTTAATCAAATTTTCTGCGGATTTTTCCGCCATGCGTTCCAAGGGTAAAATATCATCCTTAGTCAATCTGTACAAATCGGCATAATCATCGATCAAGCCTTCCTTGTATAACAATTCTACGGTCTCGCCGCCCAAGCCTTCAATATCCATGGCCTTACGGGAAATAAAATGTTGGATACGGCCTGTTATCTGTGGAGGACACCCATATTCATTGAGACAATAATGTTTGGCATCTCCTTCGGTACGGCTCAGTTCGGTATTACATTCAGGACACTGGGCAATGTATTGGGTGGGTACTGAATCCGCCGGACGTTTGGTCAGGTCAACCGCAATAATCTTCGGAATGATTTCCCCTCCCTTTTCTACGAATACGGTATCGCCTACCCGAATATCTAATTTCTCTACTTGATCGGCATTGTGTAAGGACGCCCGTTTTACCTTCGTACCCGCCAATAGAACGGGTTCTAAATTCGCTACAGGGGTAATGGCACCGGTACGCCCTACTTGATAGGTAATCTCGTTCAAGCTAGTAAATACCTGCTCCGCCTTAAATTTATAGGCCATGGCCCAACGAGGCGATTTGGCGGTATAGCCCAACTCCTCCTGATTCTGCAAATTATTGACCTTCACCACCACACCGTCCGTTTCATAGGGTAATTCATGGCGTTTGGTATCCCATGCGTCAACAAAGGCCATCACTTCATCCGTTGAGTTGCATAGTTTAGCCGCTGTAGGTACTTTAAACCCCCATTCCCGTGCTTTCTCCAACATCTGAAATTGGGTTTCGATTCCTAAATCCCGTCCAACGATACTATATAACAAACATTCTAAGGGTCGCTGCGCTACCAGGCTGCTATCCTGAAGTTTTAAACTTCCCGAGGCCGTATTCCTAGGGTTCATATAGGGTTCTTCCCCATTGGCGACACGCTCTTCGTTCATCTTTATAAATCCGTCAAAAGGCAACACAATTTCTCCTCGTATATCAAATTTTGAAGGGTAATCACCCTTCAATTGCAGCGGTACGGATTTAATCGTTTTAATATTATTGGTGACATCATCCCCTTGAAACCCATCCCCACGAGTGACCGCTTTTACCAATTTACCCTTCTCATAAGTGATACTAATGGAAGCACCGTCATACTTCAACTCGCATGTAAATAATACAGGAACATCGCCCAGATTCCGCTGGATCCGTTTTTCCCAGTCTTCCAAATCTTCCTTGGAATAAGAATTGTCCAACGAATACATACGGTGTTCATGGACTACGGTGGCAAAATTCTTGGTAATCATGCCGCCTACGCGTAAGGTTGGGGAACTGGCATCATAAAATTCAGGATGTTTGCTCTCTAATTCCTGTAATTCCTTAAGCTTGGTATCGAACTCAAAATCAGAAATTGTAGGATTGTCCAACACGTAATAATTGTAATTATGCTCGCGAAGCTCCTTTCTAAGTTCCTTTATTTTCGCCTCCATAGTTGTTATAGTTGCTCTTTATGTATCCATTTTGGAGTTGGTAATGGTTGGTACCGTTCCATTTTATCCAACAGTGTTTCTATATGTTCATCGACCAATATGGTATTAAAATTATCTTTGTTCACAAATCCTTTATCCACCATATGTTGCATCATTTCCAACAAGGAGTCATAAAAGCCATTGGTATTCAACACCCCAATAGGGTATTGATGTAATCCCAATTGGGACCAGGTCAACATTTCAAAAAACTCTTCTAAGGTGCCAAATCCGCCGGGCAACATCAAAATACCATCGGAAAGTTCGTGCATTTTGAGCTTACGATCGTGCATATTTTGGGTTACGATCAAATCCGTAAGTCCCTCATGAAATACCTCCTTCTTTTTTAAGAATCCGGGAATCACCCCTATGACCGAGCCCTTCGCATCCAAGGCGCCCTTGGCTACTTGGCCCATAATGCCAATTTTAGCGCCACCATACACCAACTGAATTCCCTTTTTGGCAAAGGTCGCTCCCAATTGATACGCTTCTTTGGCATATTTTGGCTCGGTCCCTTCACTGCTGCCACAAAAAACAACGATACTTTTCATATTTTAATTCCTTTTAACATACGGTCATTGCCGAACATATCTTTTCGCAATTCGATGGAACTGAATCCGTATTCCTCCAACAAGGAGATCATTTCCGTTCCTAAATATTGATTGATTTCCAAATATAAACAGCCTTTTGCATTTAAATGGTCTGAAGCATATTTTACAATAGCCTTATAAAACTGTAAAGGGTCCTCGTTTGGTACGAATAGCGCGATTTTAGGTTCGTGGTCTATAACATTAGTATGCATGGATTCTTTCTCCAATTCCCTGACGTAAGGTGGATTAGATACGATGATATCGAAATTAAGTTCAAGTTCAAGTCCAAGTCCAAACTCAAATTTAAGTTTCAAAATATCTGCTTGGAAAAAACCAATCGTTACGGAATGGGTTTTTGCGTTCTCTTTTGCTATTTGTAAGGCATCCGAAGATATGTCCAAGGCGGTTACCGTTGCATTTGATATATTCTTTGCCAAAGCGATAGGAATACAGCCACTCCCCGTTCCCATGTCCAATAGCGTCAACGGCTGATTTCGATGCGTTACATCGTCCAAAATCCAACGTACTAATTCCTCGGTTTCCGGTCTGGGGATCAAGACCTGTTCATTGACTTTGAAATCCAAATCCATAAAATAGCTAGTACCTAAAATGTGTTGTATCGGTTTTTCCGACTTTAGTTCGGATAAGGCCTTAAATATTTGGGTCTCTTGCGCTTTAGTGATTATTAAATCAGGTTGTATTGCCAATATAAAGCGTTCCAAATCAAAATAATGCTCAATAAGCAGATAGAAAAAACTGGAGACCTCCTCTTTCCCATAGAGCGTATCCAATTCCGTGTGAAATATGTTTTTTATTTCCCTTAACAACATGACCGCTATCCTAAATCCGCTCTCCAAAGGAGCAAGGACTTTTCAAATTTTTAATATTATAACACATCATTTATCAATCTTTACGAAAGAATGAATAGTTAGCTTCGAAAAAATTAATCTAAGGTTTTAAGCATCCAAACCGGACAAGAATAATGACCAGTATCGCCCATGGGGGCATCCAAATATTCAAAACCCATTTTCTTATACAATTTCTGGGCGGTCTCCATATAGGGCATGGTTTCCAAATAGCAGCCATCAAAACCATATTTTTTGGCGCGATCTAAGCATACCGTTATCATTTCCATACCGATTCCTTTTCCCCTTACAGCTTCCAAAAAATACATTTTTTGAAGCTCACAAATGTTACCTTCATAATTATCCAACTGGGCCACCCCGGCACAGCCTAATATCTTTCCATTTTCCGCTACCACAAAAAAGGTGGCCTTAGGTTTGTCATAATGCTCGTACATGTGATCTAGGGCTTTATCCGCATAGGCCGTACCTACTTTGGGCACGCCTAGATCCACCAATACCTTTCTGATAACTTCCGCTACTTGAGGATTGTCCTCTTTTCTTATTTCACGAATAACCACATTTCCCATATCAACTTAACAATAGGTTTTAAAGTACTATTTTTGACGCGTGAAGATACGTGATATGCGTATAAAGGTAAAGCTTGATGTCCATAAAAAATCCCGATCCAATAATTACGACACTCCCCAATTCGGATTCCTTATCCGTAGATGAAATATATATGCTGCGCTGTATTCAAATGGCCAAGAACGGTTTAGGAACTACAGCCCCCAACCCAATGGTAGGTGCTGTCATCGTGCACCAAAATCGTATTGTTGGCGAAGGATTTACCAGTGCCTACGGTGGAGCCCACGCAGAGGTAAATGCAGTTGCTTCCGTTAAGGACCCATCCCTTTTAAAAT
>JBBSKR010000123.1:0-10349 GCA_038256135.1 Flavobacteriales bacterium
AACAACAGGCAGAAGATGCCGCAGGTTCTTCTTGGGGATATCCTGATATGGAACTGTTCAAAAAAAGTCTCAGTATACCAAGGCAAGCCCAAATGCCAAGATTGGAAGTATATATGACCATAAGTACGCATGAACCTTTTATCCCACCAAACCAAGATTTTTATGAAGAAAAGGTAGCCCAGAAACTTTTGGAGGGAAATTTTGATTCTAGGATCGAAAAGGTAGTTGAAAAAAACGACAATGTCTTTGCGACGCTATTATACACAGATGACGCTATTAAATGGTTTATTGATGCTTACAAAACACAACCTGACTATGGCAACACCATATTCATCATTACGGGTGATCACAGACTTATTCCTATTCCACCACGTAATAGTATAAGCCGTTTTCATGTTCCATTACTTATGTACAGTCCTATGTTGAAGACAGCACGTAAAATGAGCTCGGTCTCTTCCCATTTTGATGTCACTCCATCGATTTTAGCCATGTTGAATAATTCCTATGAATTGAAAATGCCTAAAAAGGTAGCCTGGATGGGAGGTGCTATCGATATGGAAATAGCGTTCAGGTCCACCAAAAATATTCCCTTAATGCGAAACAAGAATGAATTGAAGGAATATATCAGTGGCGAAAAATTATATACAGATGGTGATGTCATGGAGTTGGAAAGCAATATGGATGTGAGCTCTTCCTTTGGAGGTGGGTCAAAACTGGAGTCTCAATTAGAGCGTTTCAAATCAATGAATTTTTACGTTACCAATGAAAACAAAATTATCCCTGATAGCCTAACCATATTTACCGTTCAAAAAGAAAAATTTACCGATAGCGAAGTGGTCTGGTTAAATAGTGTTTATGACGGCAAGAATTCGGATAAAGGATATTTTAAGGCTAGGGAATTGGCTATTAATGAGGAATGGGACAAAGCATTACTGTTATGTCGTTATAATTTATCGGGGGCACCAAGTCATATAGATACCAAAATTCTTATGGGTAGGGTGCAAGCATGGAAAGGGAACCATGAGGAAGCCATTAAAATATTAAAGGAGGGCATCACTATTAATCCCAATTATATTGATTCTTATGCCGCCTTATTCGATGTTTATTATTGGACGGATAGCTATTTGGAAGGATTGGAACTTATTGCCTTGGTTGAAGAAAACAGTTCAAGTTCTAATGAAATCGCCGCTAAAATTTCGAGGGCTCGTATACAGGCACGTAAAGCAAATATAGATATCCATAACGTTCTTGATACCATATAAAAATCCTCGATAACATCCACAAAACAATGAGAAACAATATATTACATAGTACCATTTTCTTATTCCTAATGTGTGCAAACAACATTTTGGGGCAAGACTCAGGTGTTTCAAACAACGAATCTCCAAGTTTTAAAAAGGCATATGAATTAGCTTTTGAAGACAGAACTTCCCAAGCGAACCAAATACTGGATACGGCAATAATACGCAAATCCAATACTGCCAAAATAAGGAACTTACTAGAAAAAACTGAAAGTTGGGAGGGGAAGAATGAAGAGGCACGGTTAGTATTCAATTCGGTTTTATCCGAAAATAAAATGAATCGTGACCTATGGGTTTCCGCTGTAAAAAATGAGCTATACGGCGAAAACTATTACTTGGCCATAGGTTTGTCCAATAAAGGGTTGATGCATATTAAAAAGGACAAAGAACTTCAAAGGTTGAGATCTTTAGCCTTGAATGGAGTCATGGACATGGAATACGATTCAGTAGGCTGGCATAATGTGGATAGCGGATTAAAGGAAGTAGTAGTTCAAAATGAGTCCGAAAAAAAATCACCTAAAAAAATAGGCAATGATTCCAGTACTACAGAAGTCGGTAGTATAGACAAATTAACGGAGGCTAATGACAAACCTTTAAATACTGTTACGTTCGATAATTCTTTTTCCGTTTTTAATGAAGTATTTGAGCCCATGGGCTTTTCCAGTATTTCTTATAAACGTGAAACTGAATTTGGCAGCATAATCCCTAGAATTAATTATAGCAATCGGTTTGGAATAAATGGCTTGCAATTTGATCTTGATTTATATCCAAAAATAGCTAAAGGATTATATGCTTATTTAAATTATGGATATTCAAACTCAGAAATTTATCCCAAACATAGGGTAGGAGGAGATGTTTATTTGAATATAAATGGTGGACTTGAGTTCTCTGCCGGTGGAAGGTTTATTAGTTTTACAAATACTAACGCCACATTGATCACCAATTCTGTTGGTTACTACACAGGAAACTATTATTTTTCGTTGAGATCCTATATTTCGCCTAGTTCGAATAATCCAACAGGTATATCGGGAAACTTATTGGTGCGTAAATACTTAAAAAATGCACAGAATTATTTTGGAGTGAATATTGGTATGGGATTTTCTCCAGAACTTCGTCAATTAACGGCTGAAAATCAAGTTTTGGCAGAAACTTTGCTCTTTTTGGAATCACAGCGTTTAAGTTTTGAGTACCAATTTCCAAGTAAGAATGATATGAACACGTATAGTACCAATATTGGGATTATACGAGAAGAATTATCCTTTTCGCCAGGTAGCTTCTTTTGGTCCTTTTCTGCTGGACTCACCTATGCAGTAAAATTCTAGTATTTGAATACCACTGGCAACCAAAAGTTGTTTTGATTTGATTTCAAATAGAAAAAATAGTTATGTACTATTTGGTAAGACGGCAGGTTTTGAAAAACCAATAATTTGTTTGAAATACCTGATTGTTATCCCGGTCAACTACGGATTTTAAAACATTCTATGCGCTAACCTTCTTTTTAATAGGTTATACAACAAAATCAAAAAGGTTCACCACAATTTGTTGTACCAACTTTTTCTTCCCTATATATTTACTTGGTAAGAATTAATTACCCGAATCAATTTATAAACTTTAAACCTACAAATATGCTTTACGACACTTACGGCGAAGAGTACTTAGTTTTTCTTCAAGACCTAAATGAAATCTTAAGTATCAACGAATTGGCAGAACTGGATTATATGTAAATCCATCCCTAATTGAACAAATCTAAAAACCTACAAGCAAATGGCACATCAAAATCACGAATTTTCGTCTTATCAAAATTTTATTCAGGATTTAAACAATATCCTGATTGACTTTAATATCAATAAATTAACCTATTCATAGTATTCTTTGTTCGGTATTCAGTATATAGTAATAAAGAAAGCGCCCGTGTTACGGGCGCTTTCTTTATTTTATTTTTAAGGTAATTGAGAATTTATCCCAAATACGTTTTTAACAACTTACTTCTAGAGGCATGACGTAATTTTCGGATAGCTTTTTCGCGTATCTGCCTAACACGCTCCCTGGTCAAATCAAAAGTCTGTCCTATTTCTGCCAAGGTCATGGATTGTTGATCGCCAATACCATAATATAACTTAACGACATCCGCTTCCCTAGGGGATAGCGTATCCAATGCTCTGTTAATCTCTGTATTAAGCGATTGCTGTAATAACTGATTATCTGGTCTAGGTGATTCCCCAGATCTCAAAACATCATACAGATTGGAATCCTCACCCTCACGAAGTGGAGCATCCATAGATACATGTCTACCTGAATTTTTTAGGGATTGCTTTACCTCGGTGACCGTCATTTCCAATTCCTTGGCTATCTCCTCTGGAGATGGCGGACGCTCGTGTGCCTGCTCTAAATAAGAAAAAGTCTTTTTAATTTTGTTGATCGAGCCGATTTTGTTCAGTGGTAAACGTACCACCCTCGATTGCTCTGCCAAAGCCTGAAGAATAGATTGTCTGATCCACCATACGGCATAGGATATAAACTTAAAACCCCTGGTTTCATCGAATCTTTTGGCTGCCTTTACCAAACCCAAATTCCCTTCATTGATCAAATCCGGTAGTTTTAAACCTTGATTTTGATACTGTTTGGCTACGGAAACCACAAATCGTAAGTTGGCTGTAGTCAACTTTTCCAAAGCTGCTTGACTACCTTCCCGAATCTTTTGTGCTAATTCTACCTCTTCATTTGCAGTAATCAAATCTATTTTACTGATATCTTGCAAGTATTTGTCGAGTGATTTGGATTCACGATTCGTAACTTGCTTGATAATCTTTAGTTGCCTCATATGTGTGTATGGAATTTAGAAGTTGTACAAGTTTACAGTATACCGCTTATTTATGGCTTTTCCAAAGAAAAACCCATTTACTTCTACAGATGTTTTTAGCTTTGACAAAGAATTGGACATTTAGGAGTTGACTGGGGTAAAGCTTATTTTTGAATTTATACGGTTATCCAAGATGAGCAAAAGAGCCTTGAAAACATATCTCTCCAAACTACCAAAAAAAGCATTGGAAGCACAGCTACTGGAACTTTACCAAAAATTTCCTGCGGTTAAGACCTATTATGATTTTGCATTCAATCCAAAAGAGGATAAATTGGTACAGGAAGCAAAGGCTAAAATATCAACCGAATATTTCCCATTAAAAAGAAAACGCCCCAGGGCGAGACGATCGGTGGCCCAAAAATATTTGAAACATTTTATAAAATTGGGGGTCGATCCACATTTGATTGCAGATGTTATGTGCTATAATCTTGAAATAGCACAGACTTTTTCGCTTGAAAAAAACGTCCCGGATTCCTTTTATAAAAGCATGCTCAATTCGTTCAACGAAGTAATTAAGTTTACCGCCCTAAATGGTTTGTTACCGGAATTTAAGGAACGGATTTTAAAAATTTACACAGAAACACAAACACAAAATTGGCTGTTTGAAGATGATTTTTCAAAGGCCTTGGATATATTGGATTGAAAAATGGCACTAGTAGTAATTAGACAGGACGATAAAATCGAACTTTGGAAAAAGGCTTTAAAAGCAGCGGATAGTTCGTTACAGGTATATAGTTATTTAGAGGATCACCCCAAGAATGAGATACTTATGGCCGTTATCTGGAAACATCCTGCAGGTTCCCTTTCCCAATACCCTAATTTAAAATGTATAGCATCTGCGGGAGCAGGTGTGGATTATATTTTCGAAGACCCAACAAGACCTAAAAATGTTCCGATTACCCGTATCGTTGATCCGTATTTGGCCGGGGATATGTCAGAGCATGTATTGGCCGTCATACTGGCACATATCAAAAATCTGAATACGTATAAACTGTATCAGGTTGAAAATGTATGGAAACCCTTAGAATACTTACGCATTAAAGATGTCACCGTCGGTATTTTAGGTCTTGGTGAACTTGGTGCACTTACCGCTTCCGATTTGACCAATTGTGGCTTTAACGTAAAAGGGTGGAGCCGAACCAAAAAGGACATTCAAAAGGTTGAAACCTATTTTGGTGCGGAAGGATTATCGGAATTTCTACAATCTGTTACGATATTGGTCTGCCTATTGCCTTTAACACCAGAAACAGCGGGTATTCTCAATAAAGAACTTTTATCCCAGTTACCTGAAAATGCGTATTTGGTCAATGTTGCCCGTGGCGGACATTTGGTCGATGGAGACCTGATCATGCTATTGGACAATGGACACTTGTCCGGAGCTTGCTTGGATGTATACCACACAGAACCGCTTCCGCAGGCACATCCTTTTTGGAACCATAAAAAGATTCACATGACGCCTCATTATGCCAGTGTTTCAGATACCGATTCAGTTATACCCCAACTGTTGGAAAACTACAATAGGCTGCAAAATGATGAAGAACTGCAGCACAAGGTAAATATGGACAGGGGGTATTAAAATCCGCCATTTTAGAATTTATATTTCCTTTAACCATAAAAATCACATAATTTTATAGGGTTTTTGCATCATTAACCTATTTAACGCCTACAACCCTTTTGAAGCTACAAAAAGAAATCACTGAAAAGTCCTTGTATGAATATCAAGAGGAGGATTTAAACACCATTTTCAAGTGCTTAAACGATAATACCGATAACTCCAACTTATTGTATCAATTGCCTACCGGAGGCGGTAAAACTGTAGTATTTTCTGAAATAGCGAAACGGTTTATTCAAAAAACCAAGAAAAAGGTGGTCGTACTTACCCATCGCATCGAACTTAGTCAACAGACTTCAAAGATGCTTAAAGGCTTCGGGGTAAAGAATAAAATCATTAATAGTGAAGTTAAGGAGTGGCAAGACCAGGACGAATACATGTGCTTCGTGGCCATGGTCGAAACCCTTAATAATCGACTTCAGGAAGAAAAGGTTGAAATTAAGAATATTGGTCTGGTCATTATAGATGAGGCCCATTATAACTCCTTCCGTAAACTATTCAAATTTTTCGAGGAATCAATTATCCTTGGGGTTACGGCAACGCCATTGAGCTCCAATATCAAGCTCCCCATGAAGGATAATTACAGGAAATTGATTGTAGGTGAATCCATTGAATCCCTCATACAACAAAAATTTCTCGCCAAGGCCAACATGTATAATTATGATGTCAGCCTACAGAGCCTTAAGCTTGGGATCAGTGGGGATTACACCGTAAAGTCATCCGATGAACTATACGGCAATCATAGCATGCTGAACAAATTAATATCCGCATATAATGAGATTGCCAAGGGAACCAAAACCCTTATTTTCAATAACGGAATAAATACATCTAGATACGTATGCGAGATTTTTAAAAAGGCAGGGTATAATATTCGCCATTTGGATAATAAGAATAATGCATCGGAACGAAGGGAGATTTTGCAGTGGTTCAAGGAAACTCCGGATGCCATACTGACATCGGTAAGTATTTTGACAACTGGTTTTGACGAACCTACAGTGGAAACCATCATATTAAACCGTGCCACGAAATCCCTCACCCTATACTTTCAAATGATCGGTCGTGGTTCACGATATTTACCTCACAAGGAGGAATTCACTGTTATTGATATGGGCAACAATGTAGCTCGTTTTGGACTCTGGAATGCCGGAATTGACTGGCAGGAAATTTTTCATTTCCCTGATTTTTATTTGGAAAACATTAAAAATGACGAGGAAATCGAGCGGGAATTCGTATATGAAATGACTGCGGAATTACGTTCGGAATTCGCTAAATCCGATGAAATTGATTTTGATATAAAGGCTGAATATAAAAAAAGTTTTGCCAATGGTGAAAAATCTAAATTGGTATTGGAAAAAAGTATTGAGCAACATGCTAAAATATGTGTGGAAAATGCAGAAGATGTTTTTGATGCAAGAATATTGGCTAAAAAGCTAAAAGAGGAAATAAAATATCGGGTACGGCAATATTCCTATTGCATCATGAACAATACCAAAAATTATAAGGAGTGGCTGGAAGAAGATTATGAGCGAAAGCTACGTTCCAAGATTTCCAAAAAATTTGCTTCCAAAATGTAGTTGTTGGTTGTTGAAAAAAATAAGTTCTCAGTAGGCAGTAGCAGTTGAAAGCAATAATGATCGAATAACTAGCTATTATTCACCAATGTATAGCTAACCATGCACCACCTAAGTTTATACTATTCAGCTTGAATCAATAGAATTCATTGAGGCTATGCCTCGAATGTAGCATCGTTACAATCAAGTATGCTTGCCAAGAAATAAGCATCAAGAATTAAGAACGAAGATAAAAAAAGTCTAGTTTCTTGGCTCTTGTAGCGAGGCACTGAGCTTGTCGAATTGTGGCCACTGAGCTTGTCTTTTTCTGATACCTCGATGGCTCTGCCTGCCTAGTTCATGGATTTTGCGGAAACCCAAGAAAATGTCATCTTGAGCTTGCCTCGCTTCAGGCAGGCGCAGTCGAAGGGGATAGGAACAGGTAAGGTCTTCGATTCCACTCGGACTGAATAAAAAAAGTGCGGTATTCAATAAGGATTTCCAGAATATAGTGAAGGCCGTAACAATTTGTGCCGCAATAACTAGTACTATTTAACTTAGCAACCAACCCAATATAAAGCCAAATGACTAGCGAATTATTCCATTAACTTACTTACCAACACCTAAATTTTGCGGGAGATCATGAAAATTTTTCCGATAGGATCCTAAATTCAGCGAAGATGGTTAATTTAAGGGCTTCAAAACCCCCGAACAAAGAAATAACATGAAAAACCGACTCCTTTCCTATATCTATGTACTTACACTCATTCTTTACGGAATTGCAGGCTATCATTTTCTAACTGGCTGGCATCCTATCATCATGATGTTCATTGGAATGGCCATAGGAATAGCAATCAATGCTATCCTCTATGGTATTTTTAATCTAATAGGTAAACGATTTGGGAAAATTCCGTTAAGGTCCATTACTGCTGTAGTTAGTGGTATTGCTGTATTTATAGTTTTAAAATTATTTGGTTTTGGCTGGCCAACCTTGTTTTATAGTATAGTAGTAGGGCTTGGAATCTTATTTTTTATTTCACTTAGTTGGTATCTAGCCAAGAAATCAGTTGTATCCGGTTTGTTTTTAGGATTAACGCTGATTGGTGTTGTTTATATTCTTTTTGTATTGACTGATACCGGCGCAGACCCATACGACAAGGAGCTACCTTTGGCTTTCTCACAAAACGATGTTTTCCCTCCCGCCGATCCCCATCTTAAAAATCCGGCCTCTGAGGGTCCTTTTTCAATAAAAACCTTCACCTATGGTAGTGGAACAGATGAAAAACGGGACGAGTTCGCTTCCGGTGTAACCTTTAAAACAACTCCGGTAAATGGAACGTGGCTCATACCGGATTGGAAGGAAGAAAAGAAAGAATGGCGCGAAAGCTTCTGGGGTTTTGGAGTAGAAAACTTTCCCTTGAATGGTAGGGTCTATATGCCAGAGGGGAAAGGACCTTTTCCATTGACCCTGATTGTGCATGGGAATCATAGCATGATCGATTATTCTGATGATGGCTATGGGTATCTAGGAAATTTATTGGCCAGTAGGGGAATTATCGCTGTTTCCGTTGACGAGAATTTCTTAAACGGACATTGGTCCGGTGATTTTATGGGCAAGGAGATGCCGGCCAGGGCCTGGCTTCTTTTAAAACATTTGGAGCAATGGCGTAGCTGGAATTCGGAAATCGGTCATGAACTTTCAGAAAAGGTAGATATGGATAATATCATGTTGGTAGGGCATTCTAGGGGAGGGGAAGCGGTATCCATTGCTGCTGCTTTTAACACATTGCCCTATTTCCCAGATCAGTCAAAAGAAAAATTCGATTTTAATTTCAATATCAAAGGGATTGTTGCCCTTGCACCAACAGATTACAGGTACAATCGTAAAATTGCACTTGAAAATATAAATTTCTTAAGCCTGCAAGGGTCCTATGATTCTGACGAAGTGAGTTTTTGGGGAATGCGTCCCTATCGTAGACTACAGTTTACGGATTCCATCCCAAGGTTCAAGGCTGGGGTATACATTCACCATGCCAATCATGGGCAGTTCAACTCCACTTGGGGAAATTCGGATTTTGGAGCTCCCTCGAAATGGTTATTAAATCTGGCCCCCCTTTTGGAAGAACATCAACAGCAGGAGGCCGCTAAAGTATTTATAGGTGCTTTCGCCGAGGCTACCTTAAAGAACGATCCAAAATACCTTTCCATTTTCAAAAACGTCGCGCTCGCCAAACAATGGTTGCCCATTGAGCACTACTTAACGCACTTAGCGCCCTCCAATCTTCATACCATAGCCGATTTTGAGGAAGATTTGGATATAACTACAGCAGCGGATAGTAGCTCGATTACGGCAAAAAACATGGCGTTGTGGAAAGAACAGATCTTAACGACCCGCGATGAGAAAAGTCAAGAGAACAATGCAGTTTTTTTGGGATGGGATTATGAGGCCGCTATGCAGGCAGATTCCATTTCGAAATATTCCATCACTTTATCGGAAGCTGATAGAGCCCAGTTAACGCCAAACGCAACCTTGCAATTGGCCATTGCAGCAGGGGACCATGAATGGTTAAACCCAAACCCAACAGAAGATGAAAAAGAGAAGAATGATGAGGAAGAACGAGAGGTGCCGCAATTAGATTTTAGAATACAGCTTACAGATGGTTTGGGTGCATCTACATCACTTATGGTCAGTGAAATAAAAGGCATTCCGAAGCCATTGAAAACACGGTTCACCAAATTTGAATTTTTGGATAAGGAGATGATCGGGGACGATTGGGAGGTCCAACTACAGACCTATCACTTTCCTATGGAATCGTTTACGGTTAAAAATCCCGATTTCAATTTGGAACAACTGGTACATATTGAATTTATATTTGACCAAACGCCCTATGGGGTTGTTGTTATTGATGAAATTGGGTTTAGCAGTCAGTAGTGGTCAGTTTTCAGTGGTCAGTGGTCAGTGGTCAGTGGTCAGAAAGTTAAGCGCTGTAATAATTTAATGGCCAACGTTATCCTGAGCGCAGTCG
>JBBSKR010000124.1:0-10326 GCA_038256135.1 Flavobacteriales bacterium
ATGCAGCAACGAAAAAGGGGAATAGGCCCTCTTATATCAAAGCAGCAAGACCAGAGGTAGCGATTCCACTTTATAAGATTTTTGTAAAAACCATGGAAGGCAAACTAGGTAAAAATGTGGGTACAGGCATTTTTGGGGCGGATATGAAAGTGGAATTGATAAATGATGGTCCGGTGACCATATGGATTGATACAAAAAATAAGGAGTAAAATTTAATATTATATTTCTTACAAATTACAAGAAAACTTACTTTTATTACGTTATGATTAAAATTCTTTCATTAACGATATGCGCTTTACTCTTTTTCTCATGTTCTGGCTAAGTGTCTCACAAGCCAATAGTCAGACGTATAAAATTTCAAAAATACAGCCAACCTTACTCAAAAACGCGGACGCCATAGTACGTTTTGACAAGATGAAAATTTTGGTAAAGGCCTACGATGCCATGGAAGTAACTTCAGAAAGAGCTGTTACCGTTTTAAACGATAAAGGTCAAACGCATTTAAATTCCTTTGCATTCTATGATAATAATAGCAAAATAAAAAATCTAAATGCGTTGATATACGATTTTAACGGTAAGGAAGTTGAGGAATTTAAAGAAAGGGATTTTTCAGATCAAAGCGCTACTGGTCAAGGTACACTGTATTCTGATTCTAGGATCAAGTTTTTAAATTACACCCCAATTAGGTACCCGTACACAGTGGTTTTGAAAAAGACCTATACTACTTCAGATACTGCATTTATGCCAAATTGGTACTTTTTGGATGGATATAGGGTAAGTACAGAAACGAGCGAATTCATCGTGGAACTACCAAAAGATGTTCCTTTTAGATTTGAGGAAAATAATCTTGAAAATTTCGGTATACTGATTCAAAACAGTGATAACAAACTCCATTATTCGGCAAGTAATTTAGAAGCCATCGAATCTGAGGATTTTGATCCAGAATTGAGGGAATATGCGCCAAATGTAAAAGTGACCCTCGAAAAATTTCAGTTAAAGGGTGTTGATGGCCAAGCGAAAACTTGGAAAGAATTTGGGAAATGGATATACCAATCGTTGTTGGAAGGTAAAAATGAGCTTGATCCATCAACAATTCAGAAGATGAAGAGCTTGGTACAAAACATAGATGACCCCAAACAAAAGGTCAGGGCCATTTATAAATATGTTCAAGACAATACAAGGTATATTAGTGTTCAGATGGGAATAGGTGGTTGGATGCCTATTAGCGCAAAAGAAGTGGACAGGGTAAAATATGGGGATTGTAAAGGGCTTACCAATTATACTATGGCCTTATTGAAAGCTGTAGGTATCGACTCATATTACACAGTGGTTAATGCAGATGAGCGTATGCGTAGCCTAGATATAGATTTTCCATCTTTACAGGGAAACCATGCTTTTTTGAATGTTCCATTGAAGGGTAAAGAATTATGGCTGGAATGTACTAGTCAAGTCGTGCCGGCCGATTTTCTAGGGACTTTTACCGATAATAGATATGTTTTAAAAATTACACCCGATGGGGGTGAAATGGTTAGGTCTAGACGCTATGAACCTGAACAGAGCAAACAACGAACATCCGCTGAAATTATGATTAAAGAAAATAGCATAAGCGCTGAAGTTGAGATATCTAGCACCGGTATTCAATATAATCAAAAATATAACCTGTCAAACGATAGCGCCGAGGATATTGAAAAACATTATAAAAATTATTGGGACTATATAAACGGGTTAAATATAACTTCTAATACGGTGCTTAACGATAAGGATCAAATTGTCGTTCAAGAAAATATATCAATAAATACTTCGGGATATTTATCCCTGGCAGGTGAACGTATGCTATTTGCCCCAAATATGTTAAATAGAAATCTGTTTGTTCCTAAGAAGAATACAAATAGAAAACGTGAAGTTGTAATAAAGAGGGGGTACTTGGATGAAGATGAGTATATAATAGAATTTCCTGAAAACTACTTGTTGGAGTCCACTTTGGATCCTATGGAAATCATCAATGAATTTGGAGAATATATAGTGAGTTTGGAGAAAATTTCAGAGCACAAACTTCGCTATAAAAGAAGATTATTAATTAAGGCCGGCATTTTTCCTAACGCTGTTTATAATGATTATCGGGATTTTAGGAAAACTATTGCCAAGGCTGATGGTTCAAAAATAGTTCTAATAAATACTACTAAATGAGATTATCGATCACCATTATTGCCACTTTATTCGCGCTTGTATTAAATGCCCAAGTTGATGACTTGAAGTTTGGCAAGATTTCTTTTGAGGAAGTTGTCCAAAAGGAACATCTTTTAGATCCGGAGGCTGAGGCTGCTATTTTGTATAAAAAAGTACGCTTGTACTATAGTTATGACCCTGATAAGGGTTTCTCTTCTAAGAGAGAAGTTCATTTAAGAATAAAAATTTACAAGAAATCTGGTCTAGATTGGGCTACCCTTATTGTGCCATTGTATACCTCTAATTCTGCAGAACAGAAAATTTACGGGGTAAAGGGTATTACCTACAATGTGGATGGCACTAAAGTCATCGAGGATAAATTGAAGAACAGCAGTGTTTTCACTGAAAACATAAATAAATATAGAAATCAGGTCTCAATTTCCATGCCTAGTGTAAAGGAAGGTAGTGTTATTGATTTGGAGTACGAAATTGGCTCTAATCTTATAGGTTACATGAATCCATTTATTATTCAATATGGTATTCCGGTTGATTATGTAGATATCGATGTGGATATCCCAGAATATTTCAATTTCAAAAAATATTTGAAAGGATTTTATCCTATAAAATTGAATGAATCAACCACTAAGAAAACAGAGAATTTTCAGTACAGGAAGGATACAAACAGTTTATCATCAATTGGTGTGGATTATGTGCGGCCAACTGTTGAGAGGGGAAGTCTTGATTATTTTGAAACGGAATATAGCATAAAAGCCAAAAATATCCCGGCGCTAAGAGGGGAGAATTTTACGGATAATATTGAGAATTACAGAAGTGCAGTTGTTTTTGAATTAGAATCCACAAAATTTCCAAGTGAAGGTTACAGAATGTTTAGTCAGACTTGGGATGATGTTGCAAATGCAATTTATAAGTATGACAATTTTGGACGTGAATTAGATAAAAGTAGATTTTTTGAAAAGGAGATTGATGCACTTATAGCGCAATACAAGGATAAAGATGAACTTGTAGCAGCCATATTTCACCTTGTAAAAAGCCATATGACTTGGAACGGATATTTTGGGGTAGGATGCGAAAGCGGTATAAAAAAGGCTTTTGAGGAGAGAAAGGGTAATGTTGCCGATATCAATTTGATGCTTACGGCTATGTTAAGATACGCCGGCTTCAAGGCAAATCCCGTATTGGTAAGTACCAAAGATCATGGTATACCAATGTTTCCGACAACCGATGGGTTTAACTATGTTATTTCTGCCCTTGAAATGGATGAGTCTTACGTGTTACTGGATGCTACTGAAAACATGCTAGGTATTAATGAATTACCAAATAGGGCTATAAATTGGAATGGAAGGTTGGTAAGGGAAGATGGAACTTCAAAAGCCATTTCATCAATACCAAAAAGTCATTCCGAGAAGACCATATTTATGAATGTTCAAATATTTGCAAACGGAAATACCACTGGCGAAATGCAAACTAGATTAACGAACAATTTGGCTTATGAGTATAGAAAATCAAATATTGAAAAGCGTAATGATGAATTGATAAAAGATAAGACTGGGTTGAACCTGGGTTTGGAAATTGAAAATATAGAGACGAAAAATGTAAATCAGCCAAACACACCTGTTATAGAAACTATGTCTTTTTCAAAAGAAGGGGAAGTGGAACTCATAGGCGATAAATTGTACCTGAGCCCGATGCTGTTTTTAGCAATTAACGATAATCCCTTTAAATTACAAAAAAGAGAATATCCCATCGACTTTGTTTATCCACGTCTTGAAAAAACAACAATTAGTTTTAAAATTCCGCAAGGATATAAAGTTGAATCGTTGCCTGAAAATATTGCCATAGGACTGCCAGATAACGTCGGAATTTTCAATTTTGTCATTAAGGAAAACGGTAACGGAATTCAACTTGTTTGTTCGATGGAATTGAATAATGCCTTGGTATCGCCGATTTTGTACGAGCCATTGAAAGAATTTTATAATCAGATTGTTCAAAAGCAGAACGAAAAGATTGTGTTATCCAAGATTTAAAGGTTTAAAGTTTTAAAAAGAAATGTTGACCTTATAAATAGTACAAAGAATCTTGAAATAGGTTTCTCTTTTTTTTCGATTAAAACAATCACTAACGCTGTACGTAAATAAATCATAAAAATGAATAACCTAAAACTTCATAAGACCATTTGGTATACACTTTGGGTAATAATGTTAAGTTTGAGTATGCCAATTCTGGCGCAGGAAGAGTTGTCATTTGGAGAACTGACCGAGTTTGAAAAGGAGTTCACTTCTTTTGATAAGGATACCAAGGCACCCGCGGTTTACCTTTATGAATATGGAGATAATTATTTCGAGCTAAGAAATAATTACATATGGCTCATAACCAAATACCACGCGAAAATTAAGGTTTTAGATAAAAAGGGATTTGAATATGCTGATGTTGAAATACCCTATTACAATACAAAAGATAGGAAGGATAAAATAATATCGTTAAGAGCTATTACGCACAACGAAGGAGTAAAAAGCGGAGTAAAAAGCGAAGAGATTTTCGAAACTAAGCTTAATGACAATTGGACGGTTAAAAAATTCACTTTTTCAAATGTAAAGGAAGGTTCCATTTTGGAATATACCTATGAAATGCAATCTCCCTTTTATTTTAATTTTACAGGATGGAAATTTCAATCAGCGATTCCAAAGGTATATTCTGAATTCAATGCAAAAATACCTGGCAATTGGATCTATAATAGAACCCTCATAGGTGCCTTAAACTTAGATGTGAATGAAGCGACCGTTGAAAACTATTGTTTCAAAATCCCTGGGTCGGTAAAGGAGGCTGGTTGTGAGGTCCTTAAATATGTAATGAAGGATATACCTGCTTTTGACGAATCCGAGGAATTCATGCTTGCTACTAATAATTACCGATCCCGATTAGAATTTGAATTATCTGAATATAAGAGTCTATATGGTGGTTCTGAGAGATTTACGAAATCTTGGGAAGATGTTGACAATGAATTCAAGTCAGATAAGGATATCGGCAGTCAACTAAGGAAGAAAAATTTTTTCGAAAAGAATGTAGATCAAGATTTATTAACAAATGGAGATGATTTGACTCGTGCAAAAAATGTGTATGGTTTTGTGCAAAAGCATTTTGTATGGAATGAGGAATATGGTATTTGGCATGATAACAGGGTTAAAAATGCTTTTGAGGAAAAAAGAGGGAATGTAGCTGAAATCAATATCGCCTTGATCAACTTGCTAAACGCAGCAGGGATAAAATCCAATATGATGCTAATGGCTACTCGTAACAGGGGCTTGCCTAAAAAAACGCACCCTGTCATGAATGATTTTAATTATATAGTCGCAAAGGTGGATATTGGTGATGCCTCTTATTTGTTGGATGCTACAGATAAAAATCTACCCTTTGGAATGTTGCCCTTTCGTTGTTTAAATTATTACGGTCGTGTCATGGATTTTGATAAGGAAAGTTATTGGTATGATATTGTTCCTGAACAACTAAATAAGACTATTGTTAGGGTACAAATGGCCATCGAGCCTTTAAGTCAAAACGCAGAAGGTATGTTTGATGTAATCAACACCGGATATTTACGTGTTGCTCAAAAGACTGTCTTGGATGCTAAGAAAGAGGAGGAATATATTGAAAAAATGGAAGAAGAAATCTCAGATGGTTTTACCATTACCTCACATGAACTCAAAGCAGAAAATTCCAACGACCAAAGAATTGCGGAAAGGTTTGAATTTAAGATTGAACATATAGTTCAAAATAATACGATTTATCTCAATCCATTCATTTTTAAATTTTTTCATAAAAATCCATTTATTACAGCAGAAAGAAATTACCCTATTGATTTCGGCTACCCAAGAAAGTATCAATACATATTGAACTTGAAAATCCCCGAAGGCTACAAGCTGAAATCGCAACCAAACATTAGTAGTTTTGTATTGCCAGAAAATCTTGGGTTATTGAAATTTGATTTTGAACAGAATGCCAATGGAATCTTGAATTTGATATTCAGCCTTGAAGTTAATGCCGCTCATTACGATAGTAACATCTACCATGGCTTAAAGGATTTGTTCGGTAAAGCTTTGAAAGCTCAAAACCAATCATTAATCGTTTTAGAAAAGGTCTAATCAAGAAAATGTTCTTTAAATTTAAAGAAAAATAAGGAATAATGAATATCGAAAACGCACAGGTAGCGGTAGATGATTGGATCAAGGAACACGGTGTACGTTACTTCAACGAATTGACCAATTTAGCCCAATTGACAGAAGAGGTGGGTGAAGTAGCGCGTATCATTGCCCGACGCTATGGAGAACAGAGTGAAAAGGAATCAGATAAGAACAAGGATTTAGGAGAGGAATTGGCAGACGTATTATTTGTAGTGTTATGTCTGGCCAACCAAACCGGTATCGATTTGCAACAAGCTTTTAATAAAAAACTGGATTTAAAAACAAAGCGCGATCATGATCGTCATCACGATAATGAAAAGTTGAAATAAGCTTATATTTGGCGTACTATTTTAATTCGATACGTTTTGAAACTTCACCTTTCCGGTCCAACAAATAAGCACTTAAATGCCTTCGTAAGAATTACAGGTTCTAAAAGTGAATCTAACCGTAGTTTATTGCTTGCTGCCCTATACCCAACAATCACCATAGATAACCTATCTAACTCGGATGATGCCAAGGTAATGGAAGCGGGTCTAAAAATCATCGAGGGTACGGTAGATATTCATCATGCCGGCACCGCTATGCGCTTTCTAACCGGATATTTTGCTTCCCAAGAAGGGAAAGAAGTGATACTTACCGGTTCAAAAAGAATGACCGAAAGACCAATCCGAATTTTAGTGGACGCCTTAAAATCTTTGGGGGCGGATATTTCTTATGTACAGGATGAAGGGTATCCGCCGATAAAAATCAAGGGAAAACGAATCGTATTGGACAGGGTAAGTCTTCCTGCCAATGTAAGTAGTCAGTACATATCTTCTTTGTTACTGATAGCACCAAGTTTGGAAAACGGATTGGAATTGGAGCTTGTCGGTAAAATTACTTCGATACCTTATATAAAAATGACCTTGGGATTATTAGAGGAGATTGGCGTCCTAACTACTTTTGAGGGTAATACCATCAAGATTTCTCCAAAAAATAGAATAGTGCCAACGAAACTCGTTGTAGAATCGGACTGGAGTTCGGCTTCCTACTTTTATAGTATTGTCGCACTTGCCGATCCTGGAACGGAAATCACTTTATCGTCCTACAAAAAGGAAAGCCTACAAGGGGATAGTGTATTGTCCGAAATGTATAAGTCTTTTGGCGTTGAAACTTCCTTTGGCGAGAATGAGATTACGCTTTTAAAAACGAACAAAAGGGTGTCCAAGGAAAATATTTTTGATTTAGCCAATGCGCCCGATATAGCACAGACCATTGCGGTGACGTGCTTCGGATTGGGTGTTGGCTGCCACTTGACCGGATTACATACATTAAAAATAAAGGAGACCGATCGTTTGGAGGCATTGCATACAGAACTAACTAAGTTAGGGGCAACGATTTCAGTAACAGATAAAACATTGACCTTGTCGATATCCGTTGGTATTATATCCGATATAGCCATTGATACCTACAATGATCACAGAATGGCCATGGCCTTCGCTCCGTTGGCTTTGAGAACTATGCTTTTTATAAACAATGCCGAGGTGGTTTCCAAGTCGTACCCAGATTTTTGGAAAGACCTAAAACAGCTTCATTTTACCATAAACGAATTATAATTAAGGTTTTACTTGACAAGGCCTATCTGCAGATTGTATATTTGCAGCCGCAATTTGCTACACTAAAAAAATATCAGCTACATGAAATTATCAAATTTTAGTTTTGAGCTTCCAAAGGAATTATTGGCGGAACATCCATCCGAGAATAGGGATGAATCCAAATTAATGGTCATCCATAGGGAGACAGGAAAAATTGAGCACAAAATGTTCAAGGACATGATCGATTATTTTAATGAAGGGGATGTCATGGTTTTGAACAACACAAAAGTATTTCCTGCCCGTTTATATGGGAATAAGGAAAAAACAGGTGCCCGTATCGAGGTATTTCTTTTACGTGAGTTGAACGAAGAGCAGCGACTATGGGATGTACTGGTAGATCCTGCCCGTAAAATACGAATTGGAAACAAATTGTATTTTGGGGAAGATGAGACCTTGGTAGCTGAAGTTATAGATAATACGACATCTAGAGGAAGAACACTACGTTTTTTATACGATGGGGCTTACCTTGATTTCAGACGAAAATTGAGGGAATTGGGAGAAACCCCCTTGCCTAAGTACATAAAAAGGGAAGTTGAGCCAGAAGATGAACAGCGTTACCAAACTATTTATGCGAAGCATGAAGGTGCGGTTGCCGCCCCAACGGCCGGATTACACTTTTCCAAACACCTTTTAAAAAGATTGGAAATTAAGGGAATTGATTTTGCAGAATTGACCTTGCATGTTGGTTTAGGTACATTTAACCCTGTTGAGGTGGAAGACCTTTCCAAACATAAAATGGATAGCGAGGAACTATTTATTGAGGAGAAAGCTACCAATATCGTAAACAATGCCAAGTTGCAAAAACGTCGTATCTGTGCGGTCGGAACCACTGCTATGCGAGGTTTGGAAAGTGCGGTTTCCTCTAAGCACACCCTAAATACTTTTGAGGGGTGGACGAACAAATTTATTTTCCCTCCTTACGAGTTTAGCATTGCCAATGCCATGATTACCAATTTCCATTTGCCGAAATCTACGTTGTTGATGATGGTTTCTGCATTTTTGGGTCACGATCTGATGAATAGGGCCTACAAGGAAGCAATTTTGGAAAACTATAAGTTCTATTCTTATGGTGATGCCATGCTAATTATATAAATACCAGTAACTCCTTATCAAAAAGGAAATAAAACCAAATCCCGCTTTATCTAAGTACTGACAAAGCGGGTTTTTTTTATAATACTTACCTTTAGGAAAATGGAAGTAACAAAGAAAAAGGATATCCGGGCACTTACGCGTGAGCAGCTTAGGGACTTTTTTGTATCTCATGGGGATAAGGCTTTTCGGGGTAATCAGGTGTATGAATGGCTTTGGCAAAAAGCAGCCTATTCATTTGATGTAATGACCAACCTCTCGAAGGAAACAAGGGAAATGTTGGAAGCCAACTTTGTCATCAATCACATTAAGGTGGACCAAATGCAACGTAGTGCAGACGGAACCATCAAAAATGCCGTACGGTTGCATGATGACCTTATCGTAGAATCGGTTTTGATACCTACAAAATCAAGAACTACTGCCTGTGTATCCAGTCAGGTAGGTTGTAGTTTGGATTGTAGATTTTGTGCTACCTCGCGTTTAAAACGAATGCGTAACCTGAATCCCGATGAAATTTACGATCAAGTAGTGGCCATTGATAACGAAAGTCGACTTTATTTTAACCGGCCCTTGAGCAATATTGTCTTTATGGGTATGGGGGAACCCTTAATGAACTATAATAACGTTTTGAAGGCCATTGATAAGATTACCTCTCCAGAGGGTCTAGGTATGTCGCCTAAGCGAATTACCGTGTCGACCTCAGGGGTGCCGAAGTTGATTAAAAAAATGGCCGATGACGAAGTCAAATTCAAACTGGCCGTTTCACTTCATTCCGCAATTGATGAAATACGCACTTCGATTATGCCTTTCAATGCTACGTTCACATTAAGTGATTTGAGGGAAGCCCTGCAATATTGGTACGAAAAAACAAAAAGTAGAATTACCTATGAGTATGTGGTTTGGGATGGGATCAACGATACCCAAAAAGATATCGATGCCTTAATTGCATTCTGTAGGTTTGCGCCTTCCAAAGTAAATTTAATCGAGTATAATCCTATTGATGATGGCGAGTTCAAACAAGCCTCGAAGAAGGCCATTGACAACTACGTAAGTTCGTTGGAAAAAAGTGGCATTGTGGTCACCGTTCGCCGTTCTCGTGGTAAGGATATAGATGCAGCTTGTGGACAGTTGGCGAATAAATCGTAAGTTAATAAGACAAAGGAGTTAGGACAAAGTAGTCAGTATAAAGTTTTTAGAAATACGAAATACGAAATAAGTTTTTTCTTAAGAGTTAAGAGTTA
>JBBSKR010000125.1:0-10247 GCA_038256135.1 Flavobacteriales bacterium
GTTTAACGGCAATGTTCCCTTTGTTCCTCGAAAGTGAAAACAGAATAGAGGATACGGCATGTTTTAATCGTTCCTTATGCACATACTTTACGTACAGATAAACAAGTGTAAGACCAACAATCGGTAAAATAAAATACAGCTGATTGCTAGAAAATATGATGCCTTTTTCTAAAGAGGCTTCAATAAAATAAGTAATATTTTTTAGTGTCACCGATGCCAACCCTGCCAAAAGACCGACTACGATACTAAGAATATAGATAAAGGTTTTTTGGGAAATATGTTTATACCTCCATTTAAAGATGCGTTTTAAAAATTTACTTTTTTGGATGGGCATTGTATAACCATATCATTAATGGTGTTCAAAGGTATTTAATTACTTGCTATGATTTAGGCAGAAGTTTACAAGAGAATTCCTAATAAACTGTAAATAAGTATTTTCAACCACTTGTACAACTTCGTAAATTTGATGAAATAACTATCATGATTAAATAGTTACTCTTTTGAAATAGTGATGGTTTGATTTTCTTTCGTATCATTTGATATGCAATCAACCATGTAGGATGCCACCATTTTTCTTGTAATCAATAGATTAGGTGTAGGGCTATTACGAACGCTTTCTTTTATAGGTTGGGGTTTTTTGGAATTGATTAAGCCGACGGGTCTAACAATGGTAAAATTTAAACCAGATTTTCTCAAAATTGCTTCTTGGCGCCCATGGTCCTTGTAGACATACCGGATATTGCTAAAGTCAATGGTCCATCGAAACAAAATAGGTATATTTTGTCGACTATTGCCAACTCCCCATGCAAAACAGATTATAATTTGATCAATTTGATTTTTAGCAGCCACAGACACCACGTTTGCCATGGTATAGGATAAAAAAGTTTATGGTGTTTGTAAAGGTGCCCATGGAAAATCTGAAGTTCTAGAAATATTCAGTACACTTATGATTGACTTGCATCCATATATGGCTTTTTCTAGATCTAATTGTTTTGTGGGATCACCCTCAAAGATGGAGAGGTTTGTGTGCGGTTCTATACGTCTTGTATTTCTTGCCAAGCAGGATACCATATATCCTTCTTGAAGCGCTATCGATAACACCTGTTTTCCGGTTCTTCCCGTAGCACCCAAAAGTAGTATTTTCATGACATACCCTAATTAAAACCCAATTGCAGCACCTCAAAAACTATCGACCACCCTTCGACTACTCTTTCTCAGCCCTTCGACTTCGCTCAGGGTGACATGCTTATCTGGTTAACTTTTATTCTTAAAAAGAGCAACGAAAAACCAACAACGATCAACGAACAATCAACGAATATCCAATTTCAAATGTAATTCCTTAAGCTGTTCATCGTCAATAGGTGCAGGCGCATCTATCATAACATCCCTACCACTATTGTTTTTCGGGAAGGCGATAAAATCCCTTATCGTTTCCTGTCCGCCTAAAATGGCAACCAATCTATCTAATCCAAAGGCGATGCCACCATGCGGTGGGGCCCCATATTGAAAGGCATCCATCAAAAATCCAAATTGAGCTTTTGCCTCTTCCGGCGTAAAACCTAAATGCTTGAACATGGTCGATTGTGTTTCTTTATCGTGGATTCGTATAGATCCACCGCCAATTTCATTACCGTTCAATACAAGGTCGTACGCATTTGCACGCACAGCGGCAGGGTCGGTTTCCAATAATTCCAATTGCCCAGGTTTCGGCGAAGTGAAGGGGTGGTGCATAGCATGGAAATGCCCTGTTTCTTCATCCAGTTCCAACAACGGAAAGTCGATGACCCATAAAGGTGCGAATTCATTTGCTTTTCTAAGTCCTAGCCTTGATGCCATTTCCATCCGTAATGCGCTTAGTTGTGTTCTCGTTTTGTGTTTCTCACCGGATAATACACAGATAAGGTCACCCGGGTTGGCACCCGTTACTTCTGCCCATTTTGCCAAATCCCCTTGATCATAGAATTTATCTACGGTTGATTTATAGCTTCCGTCTACATTGCATTTCACATAAACCATACCCTTGGCACCAATTTGTGGGCGTTTTAGCCAGTCTACCAAGGCATCCAATTCTTTTCGGGTATATTCTGCGGCTCCGGGAACCGCAATCCCAACCACTAATTCCGCTGAATTGAAAACTCCAAAATCTTTGTGTTGGGCTACGGTATTCAATTCACCGAATTCCATTCCAAAACGGATATCCGGTTTATCATTTCCATATTTCGCCATGGCAGCATCATAGGTCATTCGTGGAAAGGCTTCAATCTGCACACCATTAATTTCCTTGAGAAGGTATTTGGTCAATGCTTCAAAAACGGCAAGGATATCTTCCTGTTCCACAAAGGCCATTTCACAATCTATCTGTGTAAATTCCGGTTGTCGATCTGCCCGTAAATCCTCGTCCCTGAAACATTTTACGATCTGGAAGTATTTATCCATACCGCCCACCATCAATAATTGCTTAAAGGTCTGGGGAGATTGTGGTAAAGCATAAAATTGACCTTCGTTCATACGACTGGGCACCACAAAATCACGAGCTCCTTCCGGGGTAGATTTTATTAAATAGGGCGTTTCAACCTCTATAAAACCTTGGTGTGATAGAAATTTACGAACCTCCATGGTCACTTTACTTCTAAAGATGAGGTTGTTTTTTACTGGATTTCTACGGATGTCCAAATACCTATATTTCATACGAAGGTCCTCACCGGCGTCGGTTTCGTTTTCAATGGTAAAAGGAGGTGTTTTGGATTCATTTAAAATGATGAGTTCAGAAACTAAAACCTCAATATTCCCCGTCGGAATATTGGCATTTTTAGATGCTCTTTCAATTACTTCCCCTTTAATTTGGATAACGAACTCACGACCCAAATTTCTTGCTTTTTCCAATAGTTCGGGGGAGGTACGGTCCTCGTCCAATACCAACTGTGTAATGCCGTAACGATCCCGTAAATCGATCCATACTACAAAACCTTTATCCCTGGTCTTGGCTACCCAACCAGATAGGGTTACGGTAGTACCAATATGTGATTCCCTCAATTCTCCGCAGGTATGGCTTCTATACATTGTAATTGCTTTATTGAAAGGGCAAATTTAAGAAGTCTATTTCATTAAAGATGTATTAAAAATGCAGGTTTTATAGGCTATTTTTTAAGGAAAACGGGTTCCGGCTTATCTTACAAAGTGTTATCAGTCAAATAAATACATTTTCAATGTTAATTTAATGTAAACTAAAAGTTACGTAAACATTGATTTATTTTGAAATAATCTTATATTTGTAAGGTTATTGTTAAGTAGACATCAATTAAAATATAATATACCATGAAAAAAATATTAATTATCGCTGTGCTAGCCTTATCTTTTGGTGCATTTGCACAAGTTGAACCAAAATTTGAAAAAGAAGGAAATAAAGTAAAAGCTACCTATTTTCATGCAAATGGGGAGGTATCCCAACAAGGATATTTCTTAAATGAGAAATTGGAAGGCGAATGGAAAATGTTCAACGAAAAGGGTGATAAAATTGCCATGGGTAATTATAATCATGGTGTAAAGCATGGTACTTGGTTATTTTGGGAAGGTGATGTAAAGAAAGAAGTCAATTTTGATAATAACCGTATTGCCAGTGTGACCAATACAAAAAGCAAAGGGTCCGTTGTAACTAACGAATAGCGGCAACAAAAAAAAGATAAAAAGAGCCCGTCCCGATAGCCATCGTGGACGGGCTCTTTTGTTATGGAATCTATCTGATCAAGAGATATGTATTGTACAGAAGTGTTCTCAATGGTCAATTCAAATGCCCGAATCCTCTCGGGTGAACATGAAACAACCGAGGTTCACAATAGCGCGACTAAACCTGTGCTGAACGAAGCCGTTGGGCTCGATGTTGCGAAAGTTTGTATTAAACCTTTCAAAAGGTCCTTTTTTCATTAACTAAAACCAATTAGGCGACATTATCCAATTCCTGTTCTTCTGTGATACTTCCAGTCCCTTTGAACCTGATTTTAATACGGTATGTAATGTTGAACAATACCGGTACTATAATAAGGGTTAGAAAGGTTGCTACGATTAAGCCGAAGATAACTGTCCAGGCTAAAGGCCCCCAGAAGACGACATTGTCCCCGCCTATATAAATCTTGGGATCGAATTCTGAAAACAGGGAGAAGAAATCAATATTAAGACCTATAGCCAATGGAATTAATCCAAGAACAGTGGTAATTGCGGTTAGTATCACAGGTCTTAGCCTTGCTTTTCCACCTACCAACATTGCTTCGGTTGCCTCAGGTAAAGTTAAAAGGTCCTTGTCCTCCATTCCCAATTTCAGCTTTTTACGATCGACCAGAATTTGGGTATAATCAAGCAGTACTACCCCATTATTGACTACAATACCTGCTAACGAAATAATACCCATCATGGTCATCATGATGACAAATGACCAACCGGTAATCATCAAACCTCCAAAAACACCGATAAAACTTAAAAAGATGGCGATCATTATGATAAGGGGTTTTGAAATACCGCCAAATTGAAAGATCAAAATTAGCAGGATTAATCCAAGACCTGAGAAAAAGGCCCCAATCAAAAACATCTGCTGTTTATTCTGCTCTTCGATCTCACCGGTATAATCTACTTTAACGGTTTCCGGTAGGCCATCGAACTGCTCCATTTCCTCTTGAATTTGGGCAACGATAGCGGCAGCGTTTCCTCCCGCTTTCAAACCTGAGTAGACGGTTACTACACGTTTTCCATCACGGTGCTTTATGGCGCTATATCCAGAAGTGTTGGTTTCCGAGGCAACTGCCGAAACCGGAATTTCCTTTATCTGACCTGAAGCTTGATCCCTAAAAATGATGTTCTGGTTAAAAAGGGCACTTTTATTATAGCGAAGGTCTTCATTGAATCTTACATTGATATCAAAATCATCACCATCTTCTTTGTAGACACCAGCCTTTTCACCAAAAATGGACCGTCTTAATTGTTGACCTACTTGACCGACAGAAACCCCTAACTCACCTGCTTTTTTTCGATCTACCGTTACACGCATGGCAGGCTTACTTTTGTTGACATCGATCTTTAATTCTTCAATACCATCGATGTTCTTTGAGTTGATAAAGTTTTTAATGTCTTCTGCAGTATTGATCAGCAATTCATAATCCCTTCCTTCCAATTCAATATTGATAGGGGGACCGGCCGGGGGACCGTTCATTTCCTTTTCAACCGAGATAGCTACACCGGGAAAGATACCATCCATGGCATTTTGAACCTGTGCCCTCATGTCTTCTGTATTGACCCCGTCCCTGTATTTAAACTCAGCGAAGTTGACGGTTACCTTGCCCTTATGTGGCATTTCTGCTGAGGAGCCACCGTCGGTCAATGGGTTACCGGCTCCTTCCCCTACCACTGAAACGGCGGAGGTAACCATATAGTTCTCCCCGTTCTTTTTGTATTTGGGATCGTCTAAAGTTGCATACACCAAATTTTCTACCTCTTTCGTTAATTCATTGGTCTTTTCAATTGCAGTTCCTTCAGGATATTCCACATAAACATAAATTTCATTCGGAGTATTGTCGGGAAAGAACTCGACTTTTGTCCGTCCACTTCCCAAGGAAGCACCAAATAACATGAAAACGGCTATCAACAAAAGGAAGGTAATGCCAAAGTACCAATACACGTTACCACCTCTAAGAGCATGTTTTAGGCGTCTTTCATACCAATTTTCAAAACGGGACATGGTTTTTCTCTGAAATTTCTCGGCAGTTCCTTTAACTAGATATTTGTATACCCAGAATAGGATTGCGGTCACGATTAAAACTGTTCCTAGCCCCCGCAACACCCCTCCAAAAACAAGAATTAATAATCCTAAACTGCCAAGGATTATGCTTAGCCGAATGAGCTGCTTTAAGGTAAGTTCCTTTTCTTCCGTACTCATAAACTGGGAAACGAGCATGGAGTTCATAAATATTGCCACGAAAAGGGAGGAGCCCAATACTACGGATAGCGTTATAGGGAAATAGATCATAAACTGACCAAAAATACCAGGCCATAATCCTAAAGGAACGAATGCGGCTACTGTTGTGGCAGTAGAAATGATAATGGGGAAAGCAATCTCACCAATTCCTTTTTTAGCGGCTTCTGTTCGTGACATTCCCCCGTCCATCAATCGGTATACATTTTCAACGACCACAATGCCGTTATCCACTAACATACCCAAGCCCATAATCATTCCGAAAAGAATCATCGTGTTCAACGTATACCCCAACCAATTAAGAATAACGAAGGACATGAACATCGACATGGGTATCGCAAAACCTACAAATAAGGCGTTTCGAAAACCTAGGAAAAACATTAATACGGTAACCACTAGTATAATACCAAAAATGATATTGTTTACCAGGTCATCTACTTGGTTCAAGGTACGCGTAGAGGAATCATTGGCGATGGAAATGTTCAGGTCTGGCGGGAAGTAATTTTCTTTCTCCTCCTTTACAAGTTCCTTGATCTTATCTGCCGCAGAAATGGCATTTCGTCCAGCCCGTTTTTTAACGTCCAGCATGACCACATTATCGCCAAATTCACGTGCATAAGTGGTCTTATCCTTTCCTTCAAATGAAATTTCGGCAATATCCTTTAAATAGACCGCCCCATCCTGTGACTTCACCACAAAATTCTCCAGTTGCTCAGGATTTTCAATTTCGCCAAGAATTCGGATAGTGCGCCGCTGTCCACTGGCTTTTAAATTTCCTGCTGACATGGTCATGTTACCGTTCCCAATAGCAGAAAGTACATCTTGAAAGCTGATCTGCGATGCCATCATTTTATAGACATCTACGGCAACTTCTACTTCTTTTTCTTGCGCCCCACGGATATCTGCCTTTTTAATTTCTGGGAGGTCCTCTATTTCATCCTGTAAATATTCTGCATATTCCTTTAATTTTTCTACAGGATAATCACCTGTAAAGTTGATGTTCATTATCGGAACCTCTTCCGAAAAATTAAGATCAAAAACATTGGGTTCTACCTTTGCGTTGTTAAAGGTGGGCCAGTCTTCACTCGCCTTTTCTGAATCTACTTCATCCTTTACCTTTTGTTTTGCCTGCTCAACGGTAATATCCTCATCGAACTCAACCGTTATAATGGCGTAGTCTTCTTGTGAGGTCGAGGTGATCTCCACCACGTTGCTTATATTTTTCAACCGGTCTTCCAGTGGATCTGTAATCAACCTTTCAATATCTTCCGCGGTGTTACCGGGATACGGGGTACTTATATAAATCTTTGTTTCTACAATTTCAGGGAAATCCTCCCTAGGCATTGCCATATAAGCGCTAAAGCCCAACCATAGGAAAATAGCTATCATTACATAAATGACAGAGGGATTGTCTATGGCCCATGACGATAAACGGAATTCTTTATCTGCGTTCTTTTTTACTTTGCTCATGGGATGCTTAGTTTTTAATTTTTATTTTCTGACCGGTTTTTACACTTCTTGCCCCTTCTTTGATTACCTGATCGCCACTTTGCAAACCTGTTAGAACCTCAACATAACCGTTTTGGCCTTTTCCTGTAGTAATAATAACGCGCTTCGCAACGGCTTCGTTGTCGTCATTTAAATTTTCCGCTATATATACATATTGCTCTCCTTCGGCATTTTCAGAAATGATTCCCGATGGGATCAGCAAGGCATTTTCACTGGTGTAGTCATTTAGATTGACCTTGGCGGTGAGATTTGGTTTTATGGCGCCGTTCTTATTGGGCACTGAAATTTCAGCACTGAACGATCGGTTTGCAGGATTAATGAAATTACCGGTTTCCCTTATTTTACTTACAATGCTGTCGCTCAATACAGGAAAATAAACCATCGCTTGCTTTCCCTTGGTAATATCCCCTAAATAGGTTTCCGGCACATCTACTTCTATGTACATGTCCGACAAGTTTACTATTCGAAAAACCTCTGAACCGGGACCAGGAGATACTACGGTTCCCTGATCTTTGATTACGTTATCTATAATTCCTGAGAACGGTGCACGTAAATTAGATTTCCCCAATTGACTTTGGGTTTGATAAACAGCTTGCTGGGCAGCTTCATACTCTGTCTTGGCGGCTAAATACTCAATTTCAGAACCGATTTGTTGGTCCCACAGGCGCTTACGACGCTCAAAAGTAGTCTGGGCCAGTTCGGCTTGCGTCTTCAATCTTGACAATTGACTGCCCATACCACCATCATCAATAGAAGCCAATAGCTGGCCTTTAGAAACCTTATCTCCCTCCTTTACATAAACACGCTGTAAGGTACCCGCCATTTCTGGGTAGATCAATACGTTCTGTTTGGTACTTACATCCCCCTGTAATTCTAAGTAATGCTCAAAAACTTCTGGGGCTAAGGTAAGGGTATTCACCAAGGCCAATTTTTCTTCATTGCCTAAAATAGCAATGGCTGAGTCCAATTTTTTTATTTCAAGACCTAGCGTTTTGTAGGTTTCTGAAATCTCATTTTTCTTGGCTCTCATTGTTTCAACATTACCATTGGAGATTAAGTCGGAAACGGATTCATTTCTATTACCGCATGAATAGAATGCTAAGGTGATTAAACTGATAATTAATATTTTTTTCATAATCGTATTTTTGTTGGTCACGTGTTTTAAGACTTATTTAAAATAATTTCCAATGCTGTTTTTTTGTTAATGACTTCCACCATATTCTGCAGGTACTCCTGCTGTGCGGTGTATAATTGGATTTGTGCCTGACGCAATTCAAAGCTGCTGGCAAGTCCTTCTACGTATTTGATTTGATTTTTGTTTTCGATACGTTCTGCCAGGGCCAAATTGCCCTTTGAAGTTCTATATTGTTCAATGGCCAAAATATAGTTGCTTTTTGCATTTTCCAATTGTAAACGAATTTGCTGTTCCGCTTCTGTCAATTGCGTCTTTGCTTTTTCCAAAGCTATTTTGGCACGTTGGGTGCTGGCGCTTCTTTTTAGGGAACTAAAAATGGGTATGCTAAGATCAAATCCTAATACGGAAGAATCGAACCATTGTTGGTCTTCCTGTAAAAATGAAAAGTCGTTTGAAAAGGCACTGCTACCATAATTGATAAAGGCATTGAGGGTGGGCAAAGCCCTACTTCTAGCTAATTTCCATTCAAAATAGCGTTGTTGATTGAGATTCAAGGCTAATTTGTAATCCACATTATCTTCCAAGGTAAATGCTGTCTCGATTATAGCGAAGTCAATCTCTTCCTGGGTTAAATTTTCCAAGGAATCTTCTAATTGGGTAGGAGCGTTGAGGTCTATTCCCATAACCAAATTCAACATTTGTAAGGTAATGGTTTTTAGCCTGACGGCATTTTTTAACTGATTGTCTATCGAAGAAAGTGTAATCTGTAATTGTTCAACACTTTCCTCATCGCCCAGCCCATTTTCGAATAGTTTGGTGGTTTCAAAAAGGTTTTTCTCCAAGGTAGTTTTGTTCTTTTCCAAAATGGAAATACTCTCTTCGGCTAGCAAGACATTACCATAAGACTCCACCACCGATTTACGAACCTCCAAAGCAGTTTTTTCCTTATTGTTGGCACTGTAACTTAGAAATGCTTTGGTAGCTTGAACCCCAACAATATAAGAGCCATCAAAAATTTGTTGCCTTAAAGTCGCGGTGGCAATAGCAGTTTGTGGTTGGGTAAATATCAAAGGCACAAATATATCTGGGCCTTGCACCGTTCCGGGAGGTAGAAACTGTTCGGGAATCAGTATGGAAGGGAATAATGATTGTGCTTGCCTAATTTGATTTTGGTAGCTTACCGATCCAGTTATTTGGGGCAAACCACTGGCAATCGTTTCCCATTTTTGTTTTCGGGCATCCAATATATCCCTATCCGCATTTATAGCGCTGTAATTATTTTCTTGGGCAAAAGCGATAGCCTCTTCAAGGGTAAAATTGTAGGTCTGTTCCTGCCCTTGCGCAGAAGTAAGCTGTATCGCAAATAGTACTAATAAGGTTATGAACTGGTTACGCATTTATTGTTGATTTGAATTGATGATAGTGTTTAGTATGTTACGCCCTTCTGGCGTTACGATTCCTCTCAAGTGATACTCCAAATACGTATCCATCAATTCTCGGATGGGAAATAGCTGAAGCGGAAACATATGCTGATCTTTTATACTGTTTACCCCAGTAAAATAAATTCTTGATACAAATTCTACATTAAGATTTTCGCGGTAGATGCCAAGGTCCATCCCCCTTTTTACATTAGAGCGAATACATCCA
>JBBSKR010000126.1:0-10245 GCA_038256135.1 Flavobacteriales bacterium
AGGACATTTTTTTGATCTACTTCTTGAGAAAAGTCCCTTACTTCCGAAGGGGGCCTGAACACAATGTCATCATATCTAATCGATGCATTTAGGTTTACAGAAATATTTTCAAGCATAAAGTATTCCCCTCCCAAAAGTAATCCGAGGCCAGAATTTTGTCTGTCCATATTAGTGAAGAAACTACCCTCGGTCCTTTCAGAACCACTTATATCATGAACCGGGGTTATGCGGTATTCTCAACCCAAATAAAGGTGAAACTGGTCCTTGAAACCAGTTTTGTTAATGTTTTGGGAACACAAAGTGAGACCGCAAAAAAGAAAGGCTACTAAGATTTTTATATTCATGAAAACAAATTTTAATAGGCATTATATTTAAGCGCCCTGTCATCATATGCACTTGATAACATATATCGAACACCATATTGCTCAACACTAGGATTTGTGGTAAATATTTCAATGTTGATTTTTAGTGAGTTAAAAATTTAGTCTTACTTCTTATTTCTTGCAGCCTGCGGTCTTAAGACTTTTGTCGGACACTGCTGAATAATAAACAATAACCTAAGAATCAATGCTACCCCAATTGAAAGGATTTTATCACCATATCAAATTATTCCAAAAAATAGTTGCTAGGTACATATTTTAAATGATTTTTTTTAGACCTGCATTTTCGCTTTCTGCGTTTTCATGTCATAATGCTTGGTGAAAAATTCATCGCACCATAAACAGACATTTCCTAGTTCAACAGCTCTTTTTAGGCCTTCCTTCGCATCGATACCGATGCTTTCCCCCATACCATAAGCATCCCCTTGGTTAATTTTACGCATCACCTCGTGTTTGGACATGCGCGTAAGTACATCAGTAACTTTTTCGGTACGGGCATCCCCCATTGCACTGACGGTTCCAGCACAACAAGGATTTATCGCCCATAGCTGTATGCTTATTTCTTGAATGATATTCTCTCCATTACTTCCCAGAAAACCACGTCCACCAGAGTGTATATTACAAAAGTTATGGGTACCCTCCTTTAGCCAGATTCCCTTTTTTAAAGCTCGGCCGCGTGCCCAGTTTCCACCCAGCCACATATCTTCTGTAGCGCCAAAAAAACCATAAATTAGGCTACGCTGTTTCAATGTATCTCGTCCTTCTTTATCTAAGTTTTCCTCTCGTCCCATAAGGCTTATACCTCTACTTTCAAACAATTCGGATAGTTCTTCCTTTCGTTCGCCTTGCTTCTTATGGTACCGATCAATACTGGCGATCGAGAACTGGTCCACTCCCTTTAGAATTAGTTCATCCAAGACCTGCGCCGTAAGCAAGTCCCCATTGAACTGAAGCGTAATATGTAAGTTGTCTCCATATCTTTCTTCCAATCGTTCGAGTATTTTATAGAGCAATTTTTTATCGGCCAGGGGTTCGCCTCCGCTTAAGATAAGATGCTGTAATTTATTTGGCAAGTTGCCTATAATTGCAAAGCAATCCTCTTCTGAAATACGCTTTCCCTGCGGCCCGCTATTGTTGTAGCAATGATCGCATTTATCGTTGCACAACTGGGTAAACACCCAGTAGATGTTGTAATAGTCTTCAAATTCAATTTGCGTTTTCATAGTCTAAGTTTTATTGGGTTGTACCAAAATTTCACGAGCTTCCTTTAGCAGGGTTTTTCGTTCTTTAAGGTTGAGACTTAAGGGTAATTGCGCGAGTCCCAAAATACGCCGAAGAATTTCCACGGCCATAAATCGCCGACAAAGGTTTTCATTTAGTTGAGCCTTGTCCTTATAGATTTTAAGCGCATATTCGATTAGGGATTGTGGTTGAGCGGACATTTTAAAATGAGCGAGGGTAACGCCGATCTCAAATTCGACATCGCCAAAAAAGCAAAATTCCGGGTCGATAATTTTAATGCCATCATTGGTTTTTAACCAGCTGCCCGGAAAATAATCTCCATGCAATAAAGTGTTGCCATCATTTAGGTAACGTTCCCCCAGTTTATGAACTACCGCATGTAATGGCCTGTCTTCCTTAAATGAATCTCCTACAGCTCGCAACCCTGGAAGAATATCATCAAGATCAAGTCCATTTTCCTTGAGATAGGGATATATAAAAATGTGTTCGTGGTTGAGTTTGCGCATCTCTCTATTAGGGAGCCTTTTTTGAGTAGTATCAGTGTTAAGAGTGTTGTGTAGGGTGGCGGCAAAAGTCATTATTTTTTCAAGTTCAATTTCTTGTATTGTTCTGCCTTTTTGATAAAGGAAGGTATAATCAACCCCGTTTCCCAAATCTTCAAGGTTCAATACATGATTTATATGATCTACACCAAAGAGCTCCGGCATCTGTTTTTTTAAAACTTCCTGTGTAGAAATCAGCGCATAGAATTCCGCCTCGCGTAGCGCCCGTTCCGAAGGAGCCGACACTTGTGGATATTTCTCCACATAGTCCCTACTTTGTTTCACAATAAAACTGCGTTCACCGGTTTTTATGCGGAGTGTAAAATTCATATTTCCCGCTCCCGGGATTTCAACCGCCTTTACTTTTTCATTCAATTGCAACCATCCCTGGTCTTTAAGGTAGATTTCCAGTGCTGTTTTATCTGTTGTTAATTGCTCTACGTTTTTCAAAACTATTTCTGTTTTCAGTTTATCTTAAAAGACTGGCCATCAATTTCTGATGGTAATCGCCTACCACATCATAACAATAAGTTACTAAAAATCCAGGGCTTTCATCACAGATAAGGTATTGTTTAAAATTATGTTCGGGTGTATCTAGCAGCATATCATTGGAGTGAATTTCCATATGCGCATTCAATTGTTCCATTATCAAATCTTCTGGTGCAATCAGGTAATGACTGGCCAAAACATCAAAGGGATTAAAGCCGTTATCCCCACCTGTCAACCATTGTTGCAACCATGGCCGGGATTGTTCAGAAAGCCATTCGTTTGCCGGTTTACCATTTTTAAGGTTGTCCAGATCTTTGGCCATGAGCCAGACCTTGTTCGATATTTCAAAAGGACAAAGCACCACCTTGATTCCATGTTCAAACAATACTCTAAAGGCATCGTTGTCAAGGTCAAAATTAAGGTCTGGCGCATGGCGCGATACCGGTCTGCCTATCTTAAAATAAGATGTTGGCGTGCGTCTTCCAGCCACCAGTACCACTTCTTTTATCCGCGTTCCCAATTCTGGGTAGAGCAATAACAAGATTCCAACGTTTGTCGCCGGTCCTATAGCCATGATACTCAGGGTGTCTTTTTTTAAGGCCTTCGCCAAAGCCTCGACAGCTTCATTCGTCTCAACGTTCTCCAATTGGATTTTTCCTCTTGCACCTTTAAAAACAGGGATTTTATAGGGGGCGAATTCGGTCGCCATTTTCCTGCAAAGTCGATAAGCATCCTCAATTTTGGTGTTCCCAAAGACCGCACTCATTCCTTGGATAGTGATGTTATCGGCATAAAACAATTGTAGGATCGCGTAGCCATCATCCACATCACTATAGCCTTCGCGGTGGTATCTTTTCATCCCCACGGAGAGGTCTGTATCAATCCAAACATTTTTTTTCATATCTTTTTATTTTAGACTTTCCCAAAATTTAATTTCGTCTTGAACACCAGTGGTCGCATCGCTTATAAAAGCATTTAGGTCTTCGTAAACCTTGAGGTTTCCAGCTTTCATAAAGCCTATTTTATCCCCCATCTGTACTGCTTCCTTTAAATCATGCGTCACAAAAAGAGAGGTAATCTTATAGGCTTTAGTAAGGTTTTTAAACAAGGTCTGCATACGTTTTCTAGTTCCGGAATCAAGACTGCCAAATGGTTCGTCGAGCAACAAAAGCGAAGGATTGGTAATGATAGCACGACCAAAGGAAACGCGTTGCCGCTGCCCACCGGAAAGTTGGTTCGGCATTTTATTCTCCTGACCTTGCAGCTCCAGACTGGCTATCATTTGTTTTACCTGCTCTTCTATTTTAGCCTTTGGCATTTTTTTTAGCCGTAGACCAAATGCAATATTTTCGAAGGTATTAAGATGTGGAAAAAGCAGATCTTCCTGGTATAGATAGACGATGTTGCGTCGCTCCGGTTTCTCCCAGGTCACCTCTTTATCCGCAAGGATAATTTCACCCTCATCTGGTTGAACAAGTCCGGCGATTATCTTCAACATGGTGGTCTTGCCGCATCCTGACTTGCCCAAAATACTCAGTGTATGCTGCGCTTCAAGCATAAAGTTCAGGTTTTGAACAACCTGTTCCTTTTTAAAACTCTTCGTAAGATGGCGTACTTCCAAAAACATCAGATAGGGTTTTTAAATACGTAGCGTTTATTGAAATATAACAATACCACGGGTGGAAAAATAAGTAAACAACAGGCCAAGGCTCCATAGTAATAATTGGATTCCTTGATAAACAAAAATACTTTTATTGTCAGTGTCTGCACCTTTCCTACGCCTATAATCGAAGTAAGGCCATACTCAAACCACGAAATCAAGAACGTCTGAAAAAAGCAGATCAGCAGCATACTTTTTGCTAGTGGCAAAATCACTTTTGTAAATTTTTGAATAGGACTTCCGCCCAAAGTGGAAACCAAATCCTCGTAACTGCGTATTTTTTCGTTCCAGAAACTACTGAAAAAGAGGAGCGCATACGGAAATGCAATTAAAAATTGGGCTACGATTACACCTCCAATATTACCGAAAAGACCCAGCTTCAAGAAAAAATAACTGAGACAAGCGGCAAAAACCACTGGTGCCAGTATATATGGGAAATAAGTGAGCAAGTTTAGGATCCGCTTGTGAGGATGGTAGTATACCGTACGGCTAATCAAAAATCCAATTATGGTGGAGAAAATCCCCACAGAAAGGGAAATGAGCACCGAACTGAAGAAGCTACTGAGCAACCCGACTTCCGAACCTAAAATGGTTTCCCAATTGCGTAGTCCGATATATTCTGGAACTAAGTTAGGAAAACGCCAACCGCTCATGAACGACAACAAAATCATATAGGCAAAAGGAAACAATACCAGTATGACAAACAAGCTTAATATGAAAGGCTTCCAGTTAAGTCTCATGGTTTCCGTGTTTTTTTGGTAAGAACAAAGCTACTGCCGCCAGCGCAACCACTGCCGTGTAAATGACCGCAACGACATACCCCTCGGAAATTTTGGTCAAATCATACTGCTTTATCTCACGTATAACCAATACTGAAAGCATTTGCGGGGATTCTTGCCCAAGGATCAATGGAATCTCATACGAACCCAGCAAAAAAATAAAATAAAGGACGATGAGCACCCAAGTTTTTTGAAATAGAATGGGCAGGAAGACTTTTTGAACCACCTGAATTTTTTTTGCGCCAAGCGCCTGTGCCAAAATCGACAATTCCTCTATGCGCTCGTTTTTGTACACGTTCATAAAAAGTAGGACGAAAAAAGGCAATACCATGGTTGCAAAGGCCAAGGTAATACCGACTGCATAGATATCGTTGACCAAATCGGGAAACTGGGTCGCATTGTTGATCCATCCCAGCTTATAACTAATCCGTGAGAATAATCCACCTTTTGAGAATAGCTGAAGTGTAAAAAAGGCAGCTACCACACCCGGAATGGCAAGCGGAAGATAAGTGACAAAAGAAAGAAATTTTTGTTCGAGCTGGTGCCTGAATTTTAAAGTTATCCATAGAGCCCCTACCACTGAAATCGACAGCGAAACAAAAGCAATGGCAGCGCTATAACCAAAGGATTTGAAAAATTCTCCAGAGTGTATCACCGCTTCCCAAAATTCTAACGTAAAACCATCATTGACCACCCCAATAATGCCAAAACTGTACAGAATGGCATATACAAAGGCAGCCGCAAAAGGCAGTACGCCGATTAGGATAAAAAAAACGAGGCCAATATTTTCCGTTTTATTCTTCAATCACATTTGTTCTAAAATCTTCATATAATCGTATCATGTATTCGGGGGCCGGCTCTGCAATGGCGAAATCCTTTAGCTCTTGCAGCTTGATACCATATTGCCTACCAGGGGCATTGTTGAATTTCTCCTGCCAGATTTTTGGTAGTTTGGATATATCGAGAATCGTGTTCGAGTCCATGCCATCAGCATGCGATTTCTCAAATTGGGCTTCCGGTGACATCATAAAATTAATGACCTGCATAGCGGCCGCCTTTTCTGGGGAGTTGCTTAAAATTCCCAAGTAATTTGCATTTTTTATAGTACCATTTTCCCAAGGATATGCCTTTGTCGTCTTAGGATATAGCCCATTGGTTACGCGTTCCTCTATACCGCCTTCATTAAAACCGTAAGTGATGTATAGCTCACCGTTTGCAAAAAGTTGACCCATGATGCTCTGTTCTTTTGGGAAGGTTGCCCCCGCTTTCCAAAAGTATTTTTTATTGCTATTGATCCATTCCCATAGCTTGCCACTTAGCCTTTCATACTTGTTCTCGTCAAACTTTCCATCAAGACTGGTGGGACTTCCGCCCAGTTCGGCAAGAAAACTTTTCAGCAATGTCATTCCTGTGAAGTCATTGGAAATAGTGAAAGTGCCCGGATATTTTCTGATATATTCTTCCAGTTGGCCGAGAGATGTAGGCGGATTGGCGACTTTCGAGGATTCATGGACCATTGCGAATTGGCTCATGCTCCATGGTGCTTCCATTCCGTTGATGGATTGCTGAAAATCAATACTTATAAAAGAATCGTCAAAATTGATAAATTGACTGTTCGGCAATTGTGACAAAAAGGGTCCCCATAGGGCATCAATCTGCCTTAGCTGAAAAAAGGTTTCCCCATTGATCCAGACCATATCTACCTGTCCTTCTTCGATTCTTGCCTGCATTTCACCCATAGCAAGCTGTACTATTTCCGGACCTTGACCGCCACTGATCTGTAGCGTAATACCATATTTTTCCTTTACGGTGGGGATAATATAGTTATTGATGTATTCATTAATTACAGGACTCCCCTGCCACATCATAAAATTCACCGTTTTGCCTTTGGTAGCTTTTGCGATGGCATCCCAATCTTCGGTTTTTAACGCTTCGTCATTTCTTTTGGCTTCAGTACCACAACCTAAAAAAGTTGCGGCAAGTAATAACGCCAATGCTATTTTCTTCATACTAAACAAAACTATTAACTAAGAAATGCGACCCCGGACGAACATCCAGAGCCGCAGTTTCCTTTAATTCATTTCCCACCAGCTCTTGCTGTTAATATTATCACCTCCTATGCGTGATACGGCTTCATCATAATTTGCTTTATTGGCTGCCTGCTCGGACTCAGGGTATAGATAACGAGATGGATACTGGTCATTATTAAAATTATCCGGACCAGGTGTCAATGCCGGAATGCCGGTCCGCCGAATATTGAACCAGGCTTCGTGCCCCACCATAAAGAGACTAAGCCACTTTTGGGTCAGAATTTTATCCAGATTTTCAACCATGTTTCCATTTAAGGCAATCGCTTCGCGCGAAAAATAATCTACAGGCACCTGAGTTTCGTAATATTCAAAATGTGCCTGTATTCCATTTTGATAGTATGTTTGGGCGTCCCCGCTTATATAACCTCTTTCCACAGCTTCGGCCAAGGCGAATTGCACCTCTGAATAGAGCATTATTTGGGCATCGACACCATCGGCAACCGCTCTAAACCTATCGGACATGATTGAAAGATCGTTCAGGGCAATGCCCCTTTCGCTTATGGCCTGTGTACTTAGACCGTTCGGCAAGCCTTTAAATTCGGGATTGCCAGCCAGCACACTTTCTGGGGTAGGATTAAAAAAAACAGCAATCCTTGGGTCATCCCAATCTTTTAAGATGTTCTCAACGTTGGCACTCATCTTTAACCCCTGATAAATTCCGGTAGAGGCACTAAATAAGGGGAATTGATTGGGCGCTGCACTCAAATAGGGCACCACTGCATTATTGGCATTGGATTGCATTAGCATATCGCCATCTGCCAATTGTTGTAACTTGCTAAAATCTGTTAGCCTTTTACTAATGCGCAAACGAAAACGCACCTGAAGCGAGTTTGCAAAACGTACCCATTTTTCAAGGTCATTACCGAACATGATATCGCCACGAATGCTTTCGCCTGTATTTTGAAGTTGGGCAGCAGCTGTTTCCAATTTTGCCAAAATACCATTTTGCGGGTCGGTATAAATACTTTCTTGCGTATCATAGATGGGCGTGAAATTTAATTCGCTAAATTTCACGGCCTCACTGTATGGAACATCGCCCCACATATCGGTAAGTTGAGAAAAAAGATAGCTACGCATGATTTCTGCTACGCCATCGTAGGCATCATTATAACCCGGTAGGGTTTTCATCGTCTCCAGGTCGGTCAAAAGTCTGTATATCAGGTTCCAATAACCGCTATTACCCCCTAGTTCATATCTGTCTATTCTTTCAAACTCAACATCTGCATTAAATTGCGCCAAGTAATTGTTTAGCCTCAAACCTTGGTTGTAGGTGTTCTCATTGGTTTCTGCCGCAATCACATTGGTCAACAAAAACTCCGGACTTACTTCTTGGGGCGCGTTCGGATTATCGTTTATAACATCAAAGTCTTCCGTGCAACTTACAATGAATAAGCTGGCCATGGAGATCAATAGTATATTAATATTTTTCATGGAATTTGTTTTAAAAATTTGTTTTAAGGCTTACACCAAAACTTCTTGTCGATGGATACGAAAAGTCATCGACACCATGCACAATGTTGCGTTCTTGAAGCGCATTTAGCTCAGGGTCGAAATGTGGATTTTCGGTAAACAACAACAGGTTGCTTCCTATGAGCCCTATCTTTAGGTTTTCCACACCGATTGATTTCGACATTTGTGTTGGAAAAGTATAATAAACACTTAATTGCCTCAATTTTACGTAGGATGCATCGTACAGCGCGCTAGCTTCATTACCACGGTCATAAAAGGCATTGTTGAACGTACTTGCCGCAACTGCCTTGGTGTTGGGAGCATATTGCGGATTTGCGGTAGTGCCCACATTTACCACACCATCACCGACCACACCGTTACCATCTACAAACTCTGTGCTTGCTGATCCACCTTCGCGACCCAACAACGTTTCTTGTAAAACCCCAGATGTACTTCCCAGAGCTTTGATACGGGATACAATGGTACCGCCCTGACGCCAATCGAACAAAATAGTGAAATCAAAGTTTTTATAGGAAAAACTGTTATTGAAGCCTACCGAAAAATCTGGATTGTAATTCCCCAGTTTACGAAGGTTTCCATCTTGTACCGGCAGACCGTTGGCATCGTATAGATCTTTACCGTCTATTTGTACAAAACCGGTACCGAACATATCGCCCACGCGGCCATCTTCACGTGCAATGTAGAAAACCGTATTGGATCCCCCACTACCACCGAATACATTGGCAGTGGCCGTTACAAACTGGTCCACACCTTCTGGAAGTTCAGTGACCACACTCCTGAAAGAACTGAAATTTACTGCCGTGTTCCATGTAAAATCTGCATTCTTAATAGGTGAAGCACTCAGCATTAATTCTAGCCCGCGTGTTCTGATCTTACCCCCATTTTCATTAAAACTGGCAAAACCACTGGAATTGGAAACCGGTCTAGAAATAATCTGGTCTTTGCTTACATTTTGGTAGACCGAACCCTCGAATTGAAGTTTTCCATTTAAGAACCAAGCTTCCACACCGCCTTCATAGGCGTCTAGCCGCTCCGGTCTTAAATTTGTGTTCTTGAGCACCGTTTCGTTGGTCACCCTAAAATTAGAGCCATAGTTACCGTTGAACTGAAAGGTCTGATTGTTTTGAAAGGGGTCCGTATCATTACCGACCGACGCCGCACTCAACCTGAATTTCAAGAATGAAACTGCATCGGGTAGTTCAAGACTTTTTGAGGCGATATAACTAATTCCGGCGGAATAATACCCGAAAGAATTGTTTCCATCCGGTAGGGTGCTGCTCCAATCATTACGATAGGTTAAATCTACGTACAGTTCGTTTTGATAGGCAAAGTTTGCGGTACCATAGATACTGTTGATCCTTTTGTTCAGGTTTTCACTTTTTCCCAATAAAGGGGCCCGAGAATTGGCCAAGGTATAGATTTCCGGTAAGGCCAGTTGCGAGGCTTCCGCATATGCATAATGAATTTTTTGATCCAAGCGATTAGCGCCTGTAGACAATGCCTACTCCCATTTGTCCTGAATGTTATTATTGTAGGGTAGTAATAAATAGTTCTGCATTTCGGTCAATGAATTGTTGTCTGACCGATAAGTGC
>JBBSKR010000127.1:0-10228 GCA_038256135.1 Flavobacteriales bacterium
ATATCGATATCGTTGCTATCGTCATAGTCACAGCTCGCCATTAGTACGATACTGCTGAAAATGGAAAAGAGGTATATTATTTTTTTCATATCAGGTTTTTTTAAATTGGAACCAAAGACTCAAAGGTCCATTGATTTTTAACGTTTTATTTTCGGATTTGGTATATAGTCGAGTACAATATCGTAAGAAAAAACACGTTAAAATATAAATTCTAGATGTATGGAAAAATACCTCCCAATGCCCGAAAATGAAGCTGCAAGAATTGAAAAATTACGGTATTACAATATTTTGGATACCGAGGCAGAAGAAATGTTCGATGACCTGACCAAATTGGCGGCTAAAATATTGGAGGTGCCCATTTGTGCATTGTCATTGATCGATGAGGATAGGCAGTGGTTCAAATCGATAGTCGGATTAGAGCAGAAAGAAACCACGAGAGATATCTCCTTCTGTCAATATACGATTATGGGAGTAGAACTTTTTGGAGTTAAGGATGCCGCCCAAGATCAAAGATTTATGGATAATCCCCTTGTTACCGAAAATCCTGGAATAGGTGCTTACCTAGGAGCGCCCCTACGTGACGAAGACGGTCATGCCATTGGTTCCTTTTGTGTTTTAGATTTTACACCACGTGAGTTTACCGAAGAACAGCAGATGATGTTAAGGTTAATTTCTAATACGGTCATGAAATTGATCCAACTAAGAAGGGAGAAATTTGAGGTTGAAAGACTCACGGTGGTAAAAGATGAGTTTATATCCAATATGAGCCATGAAATACGTACACCCTTAAATGCAATAATCGGTTTTAATGATTTATTGAAAAAAACTTCGTTGAACGAGGAGCAGTCCAATTTTTTAAACACCATAAACGTAGCTACGCATAATCTTAAGAATATTATTAATGATGTGTTGGACGTTTCCAAGTTGGAAGGGAACAAAATCCAATTGGAGGAAAAGCCCGTCTCAATTACAGCCCTGGTTCAACATATTGTTAAATTACAATCTCCCAATGCCAAGGCTAAAAATTTGAAATTACTTTCTAGTTTAGATCATGAGTTACCCAAGTATGTTTTGGGAGACGAAACAAGGCTTGTTCAAATACTGAACAATCTAGTAAGTAATGCATTAAAATTTACACAAAAAGGTACTGTTGATATTCGAGCTACGGTAGCGTCCAAACAATCGGATGCTACCACCATTTTATTTGAGGTGAAAGATACCGGGATTGGAATTCCATCAGAAAAGAAACAGAAAATATTTGAAAGGTTTGAACAGGCTGAAACAAGTACAACAAGGTTGTATGGAGGCACAGGTTTGGGGCTAAATATCGTAAAAAAATTGGTCGCTTTATATGATAGTGAAGTGGAGTTGGAAAGTGAGGAGGGAAAAGGGTCGGTGTTCAGTTTTGAAATTAAATTTAAGGAATGTAATGAAAATCAACCGCAGAAGGATTCGAACACGATGGAATTATGCGATAATCTGTTTAAAGGGTATAAAATACTGTTGGTAGAAGATAATTTTCATAATCAGCTATTGGCAAAAAGTTATTTTAAGCGCTGGGGTGCTGAAATTAGCATCGCAGAAAATGGGGCAATTGCAATGGAGAAATTGTTAAAAACTGATTTTGATATCATTTTGATGGATTTGCAAATGCCCGTAATGGATGGTTTTATCACCACCGATAAAATTAGGAAGGAATTAAAACTTGATATTCCGATCATAGGCTGTTCCGCCAATTCCAAATCCAGTGAGCAGAACAAATGTTTTGAATATGGAATGAACGGTTATATTTCCAAACCCTATAGTGAAGAAGATCTTATACAAACTACTTGCAAATACTTGAATATTGATAGGATGGAGTTGAAGGGTCGGAAAGGGCAGGGAACTAATTTTGATGATATTTCTATAATTATATCAGATTTAAGAACAACTTATGGAGATGAGGTAGCTTTTCAAGCCCAAGAACATTTTTTAACCAGAACACCCAAGGATATAGAAGAAATACGGTCTGCCGCAGAAAAAAGGGATCTAGTACTCTTAGAAAACAAGGCACATTTTATTGCTGGAACTTTGGGAGCATTGAAATTTAATAAGGGATTAAAATTGGCCAATAAATTGGAAGAGACCGCTAAAATGGGTCAAGTTTCCAAGAGTGTTATTTTATCTGATAAGCTAATTGATCACCTGAATAATGCCATGAAATGTTTTGAAAAGATGGTGGCAGCATAAATAGCTGTGATTATATAAAAGACTTTTATTTGTATTTTTAGAAAAAGATAAAAAATTGTTGAGGCTCAAACCTTTGGTGGTTTTACCATCAATGAACTGGAAAAATTGACAGGCGTATCGAATAAACCGAGATTTTTAGTAAATATAAATTCCCGGCTTACGATGTATACTGCTAAGCCGCGAGTGGTAATGTAATTTTTTGAGCTCAAATAACAATGAAAACTGACCTAAACCACTTTTTTGAATCATCGATGGATATGCTTTGTATAGCCAATTACGATGGTTATTTCGTTGATGTGAATCCGGCTTTTATACACTTGCTAGGCTATTCCAAAGAGGAACTTTTTTCAAGGAAAATAAATGAATTTGTATTTAAGGAAGATAGGGACACCACAGAACAGGTGCGAAAAGGGATTTATAATAATGTGCCGCTCATTAGCTTTCAAAACAGGTATGTGCATAAAGCCGGAAATTTAGTGTGGCTTTCATGGAGCGCGGTTCCGGTGGATGATGAAAAATTGGTGTATGCCATCGCCAAGGACGTTACACATGAAATGAAACAGAGAAATGAACGAATAGCGGAGTTTACTAAACTCAAAAATGTCAATGAAAATCTAATTCGCCTAAATTATACAACTTCACATGATTTGAGGGCCCCGATCAATAATGTACTTTCACTTTTTGATTTATTGGATTTCAGTCATATAAAGGATGAGGAGACCATACAACTGCTGCGGTATATGGAAATTTCCGCAAAGGGAGTTAAGGAATCCCTTGAGAACTATCTCGATTTAATAGACAATATCGGCAAGGATACCCAAATGCTCACCAAGGTGTATTTTGATAAAACACTAGCTAAGATAACGAACACATTAAGTTCCCTATTAAACGGTTCTAAAGGCCAAATTGAGAGTGATTTTTCTGCTTTTGAAACTGTGTTTTTTAATAGTGCCTATGTGGAAAGTATTTTTTTGAATTTGATAACCAACTCCATAAAATATACTCGCCCAGGTGTGCCACCTAAAATCGAAATACGGACACAGATAAAAAATGGAAAAAAGCAGTTGATCTATAAAGATTACGGGCAAGGTTTCGACATGGAAAAAAATGGGGGTCAGATATTCGGTCTTAAACAACGTTTTAATGAAACCCAAGAGGGAAAGGGAGTTGGTCTCTATTTAATTCATAGTCAGTTGACCAGCCTAGGGGGTGATATATCCGTAGAAAGTGGACCAGAAAAAGGGGCTACTTTTCTCATACAATTTCCTAATTAGATTTTTGGAAAAAATCACTTTTTGGTCTAAAAAACTCCTGTCAATATGTATTTGAAAATTCTTCATTTTACCAATTAAATTTGGTTGATTGATTCGCTATCTTTAAAAGGTATAACCAATGCCAACCATGAAAAATTTATTCTTCCTTTCGCTATTTCTTTGTTTTCTACTATTTAGTTGTGAGACTGCTGTTAAATCCAGTTATGCCATTGATGTTACCTTCAAGGAAAAAGTAAGTTCTGCGGCCAAAGATGGTAGATTGTTACTAATGTTATCTACGGATGATTCTGCCGAACCTCGTTTTCAAATTAATGATGGGTTAAATACACAGCTCATTTTTGGAATAAACGTTACAGACTGGCAACCTGGTACTCCAATTACTTTTGATGATGCTGTTTTCGGATATCCGTATCAAAGTATGGCCGATGTGCCACCAGGTGAATATTCGGTGCAAGCACTTTTAAATGTATACGAAACTTTTGAACTTTCTACCGGTCATACCGTAAAGTTACCCATGGACAATGGCGAAGGACAGCAATGGCAACGTTCACCGGGTAATCTATATAGTACTCCTTTTAAGATTCGGGTGGCTGGTAACGGTTTTGAAAACGTATCTGTGGAGCTGGACCAAATCATTCCCCCAATCGAGGAGCCTGAAAACACAGAGTGGATCAAACACATCAAGGTAAAGTCTGAAAAGCTATCCGAATTTTGGGGTAGGGATATCTATTTGGGCGCGCATATTTTACTTCCAAAAGGTTTTGAGGAACATCCTGAAGCAAAATATCCGCTTATGGTATTTCATGGGCATTACCCATCTGATTTTAGTGGTTTCAGGACCACCCCTCCAGACCCTAATTTAAAACCGGAATATAGCGAGCGTTTTGATTTGGAAGGATACAATATCATTCAACAACAGGAGGCCTATGATTTTTACAAGCGATGGAACGAGCCCGACTTCCCTCGTTTTCTTATCATCGAAATTCAACATCCAACACCGTATTATGACGATTCATACGCTGTAAATTCTGCAAGTCAGGGCCCTTATGGTGATGCCATCACCTATGAACTGATTCCTGAAATCGAAAAACAATTTAGGGGCATGGGTGAAGGCTGGTCCCGGTTTCTTTACGGTGGTTCAACCGGCGGTTGGGAAGCCTTGGCAGTTCAAGTAAACTATCCGGAGGAATATAACGGTTGTTTTGCCGCTTGCCCGGATCCAATAGATTTTAGGGCGTATACATTGACTAATATTTATGAGGATGAAAACGCCTATTATTACCCAAGTGCACATAAGAAGCTTGAAGTGCCCTCCCACCGTAATTACTTAGGGCAGATACAATCAACCTTACGGCAAGGAAACCACTTGGAACTGGTTTTAGGGGATAAATCCAGATCAGGACAACAATGGGACATTTGGGAAGCAACCTATTCCCCGCAAGGAGATGATGGTTACCCCGTTCGCATTTGGGATAAAATGACTGGGGACATTAATCATCAGGTAGCGGAATATTGGAAGGAAAATTACGATTTGCGCCATATTATGGAGCGCGATTGGGATAAATTGGGGGATAACCTTAAAGGAAAAATCCATATTTACTGTGGGGATATGGATAATTATTATTTGAACAACGCAGTATATCTAATGGAAGATTTCTTGGAAAGCACTACAGAACCCTATTATGAGGGTGAAGTGTTATATGGTGACCGTGCCGAGCACTGTTGGAACGGAGATCCGGATCAGCCCAATGCTATAACCAGGTTACGCTATAATAGTATGTATGTTCCAAAAATAATGGAGCGTATTGAGAAGAGTGCTCCTAAAGGAGCTGATTTAACGAGTTGGAGGTATAAATAATAGATAAGAATAAGCCTTTGTGTATTTTGACTAAAATTTACCACTTCGAGTGAATTTTAGAGGTGGTCGCTGAGCCTGCTGAAGTTTACGAGAAATTAGTTTTGCGAAGTTTTTTTGGTTTGTCGGATTCTAGATGTAATTTTATGATTACGATACACTACACTATAAAATTACTCGAACTGATTATTTATATTTAGGGGTTGCATATAAAATAAATACTAAATTAAAAAAATGGAATATAGAAGGTTTGGTCGTACCAATTGGCAAGTAAGTGAAGTAGGATATGGTATGTGGGGCATGGCAGGGTGGACCGCAAGCGATGATGAACAATCAGCAAAATCCTTAGATCTTGCAGTTGAAAATGGTGTCAATTTTTTTGATACGGCTTGGGGCTATGGGGAAGGACATAGCGAAGTGTTGCTGGGAGAGCTGGTGCGACGACATCCGTCCAAAAAACTATACACGGCCAGTAAGATTCCGCCCAAAAATTTCCAATGGCCGGCAAATTCTAATTATGCATTTGAAGATTCCTATCCGGTAGAACACATCAAGGAATATACGCACAAAACCTTAAATAATTTGGGATTGGAACAGCTCGACCTGATGCAGTTTCATACTTGGGACGATGTATGGAGTGCTCGTGAAGAGTGGCAAAGAGCGATTGAGGATTTAAAGACCTCAGGTAAGATAGCTGCAATGGGTATAAGCATGAACCGTTGGGAGCCTGAAAATGGTATCAAGGCATTAAAAACCGGATTGCTGGACGCAGTTCAAGTTATTTACAACATATTCGACCAAGCTCCCGTAGATGAACTCTTTCCACTTTGCGAAAAAATGGATATTGCCACCATTGCACGGGTACCATTCGATGAGGGTACCTTGACAGGGAATATCACCAAAGAAACCACTTTTCCTGAAGGCGATTGGAGAGGTACTTATTTTGTGCCTGAAAATTTAAATTCATCCGTGGAGCATGCAGATGCGTTACGACCGCTACTGCCAGAAGGGATGACCATGGCCGAAATGGCGCTACGCTTTATTTTGATGAATGACCAAGTAAGCACGACCATACCCGGTATGCGGAAACAGCGTAATGTATTGGCCAATACGGCTACGAGCGATGGTAAAGGTTTGCTGAAGGAGTTGTACGATGAATTGAAAAAACATAGATGGGATAGGGTTCCAACTTCTTGGTCCCAATAAATTCCCCGAAGAAATTATTCTTTTAGGCCTTATTCATTAGGGAACTGCCCTTAACTGATTCTTCATATAATACCGTAAGCTGTCAATGCACATGGAAAGGGGCCTACTTTGCAAAAAGTTGTCCCATATCCTTAAAGGCTTTAAACTCCAATGCGTTTCCAGCAGGATCTAAAAAGAACATCGTGGCTTGTTCCCCTACTTGCCCTTTAAACCGAATATAGGGTTCAATCACAAATTTGACATCTTTAACCTTAAGCTCTTCTGAAAAGCTTTGAAACGTGTCCCAAGGAAGGACTACCCCATAATGTGGTACGGGAACAGCGTGCCCATCTACCGGATTATGATGTACATTTTCAGTTTCTGATTTTGGTTTGTAATGGATGACCAATTGATGCCCAAAAAGATTGAAATCGACCCAATGATCGCTGCTTCGTCCTTCTTCGCATTGAAGTACCTCTCTGTAAAATGTTCTGCATTCGGCCAGGTTATGGACCGGAATAGCGATATGAAATGGTGATACGTTTTGCATAATCAATTGTTTCTTAAAGCGGATATCAGTTCGTCCTTGCTCATTTTAGAACGTCCTTCAATTCCTATTTCTTTTGCTTGTTCGTAAATTTCCTTTTTGGTGCGGACTTCATAATTTGAAGCTTTACCACCTTTTTCACCGGCATTTTCCGTATTGGCAATGCGTGCCGATTTCTCCTTGCTATATCCTTTGTCTAACAAGGCTTCGTATTGCTCCTTATTTCTGATACGGGGCCTATCGTTTGATTTCGCCATTTTGGTTTTAAAAATAATCAAAAAATGTACGCTAATACAAATGCAATCGCTTCTTAGGCCGTTATTGATTTAAAAAACCAATAATCTTGGCATTCACTTCATCTTGATGCATGGAATGTCCAAAACCTTCAGTACTGATAAGTTCACTTCCTTTCCAATTTTTGTTTACTACCACAGATGCTTGATATGGCGTAATTAGGTCTAGTCGGTCATGAAATAGCAATCCTTTTTTTGAATTCTTCGATACAAACAAGGGACTTGATAATGCTTTTGGCATAAAATCAAATCTAGAATAAAAGTAAGATTCCAGTGCTTTCATCACCTTGTCGCCAAACCCCAATAGATTTTGATAATGGATAAAAATTTCATGATATTCTGATGGAGAACCGATGGTCACAATTTTCTCTATGTATGGATTAGGATTTTTGTGTTCATTGTATAACACGGTCATCCCACCCATGGAATGACCGATTACCGCTTTAGGACTATATTTTAAAAGTACGGCCTGTAACGCTTCCGCATACATGGGGACGGAAAGATTTTTACCTGTTGAATAGCCATGTCCTGGAGCATCGAATGCTAGAATAGTATGGTTAGCTTTCCGTAATTTTTCAATCAATTTATGCCAGCGCCAAGTATTACTTTCCCAACCATGAACCAGAAGCACGGTATCTTTTTGGCCAGACCAATTATATAATTGAATTTTAAGCTTATCCAGTTCTAAAACTTCGAGTTTAGCCTTATCCAAATACTCTTTTTGGTTAGGCAACACCGCTCCCTTTCGTACGGTGCTAAAAACGTCAAAAGCCTGTTCGCCAACTTTTTTTGGCAGGAACCAAACCAAGATGTTAAAATAGAGACCGTAAAATTTTGGGATGATTTTTTTAAGAAAATCGGGCACGTGCAGCTAGCTATTAGAATGAGTTCAAAAATAATCAATATCGACCGATTCCGACTTTATCAGCATCAGTTCTTTATAAGTAATGTCATTCATTTTTCGGAAAGAAAATCATCTAGCATATGGTTTGTAATTGTAAATAGGGCGAGAATTAGAGGAAATCAATCCCAACCTACCATCATGTATTTTATTTTGGCCTTATCCGGTATTTGAACTTCTTCGATTTTGGTATTCGCATTGTATCGTAGGCTCTCTGGTAATTCTTTTTTATCAATAGTAAAATAAAGATCGCTATCCTTCAATAAAATGACCACATTGTTCATGGACGTGATAATTTTTTTAACGGAATATTTTTCTCTTATTTCCTTAAAGGTACTTTCCATGGTGATTCCGTTTTCTGTGACAAAACGACTATCATTAATTTGAATATTTTGTATAGTGGCAATACTATCGGTATTTGGCGTAAGGGTAAGCAATAGTTTGCCGCCATTTTCAAATATTTTTATTTTACTGGCACCGCTGCCAAAATTCAATTTTACGGTATCCTGTACGACCGAATCTTTTTCAAAAATAAGGTCGATATCACGGGCCAAACTTTGGTTGTTCAACTTGCCTACCTGATTTCCCGATATTTTAAAGTCATTATTTAAATCCCTTTCACAACTAAAATATAGGCAGCAACTTAATAATAATAGTATATAATTGGATTTCATATTTCTTATCGCATCACTTTTTTTAATACTCCAAGCACGCCCCTTATAAAAGTGGCACTTGTCAATACTTTGATAACCGGGTTTTGTCTGGTACTAGGTCTGCTGGTGGTACGTCTATCCGTTGGTTTGTCCTTTTCTTTTTCGGCAAGCTTTTCGGCCTTTTCAATTTTCTCGTTCAAAATTTCGTAAGCACTTTCCCTATCGATGTTTTCATTGTATTTGCCGACCAATGCCGAATGATCGATTACTTTTTCAAGTTCTTTTTCCGTAAGTACATCCATACGGCTCATAGGAGCACGAAGCAATGTAGCCGCTAGTGGAGTGGGTCTTCCCTTTTCATCCAATGCAGAAATTAGGGCTTCTCCGATTCCTAAAGAAGTAAGCACCTCTTTCGTGTCGTAGTATTCGGACTCTGGGTAATTTTCAGCAGTTAACTTGATTTCCTTTCTGTCCCTGGCCGTGAATGCCCTAAGTGCATGCTGTACTTTTAAACCTAATTGTGCCAGCACTTCATTAGGCACATCAGTGGGGTTTTGTGTAACAAAATATATTCCAATACCCTTTGACCGAATCAATTTTACGATACTTTCAATCTGATCCAGTAAAGCTCTGGATGCCTCCTTAAAAATAAGATGCGCCTCATCGATGAATAGGATCAATTCTGGCTGATCGCTATCCCCTTGTTCTGGGAATGTGGCATAAATTTCAGCCAATAAGCTGAGCATAAAGGTTGAAAATAGTTTGGGCCTATCCTGAATATCGGTCAATCTTAAGATATTGATATATCCCCGTCCTTTGTCATCGATTCGGGTTAGATCAGTAACATCGAAAGATTTTTCACCAAAGAACAATTCGGCTCCTTGTTGTTCCAATTCAATAATTTTCCTTAGGATGGTTCCGGTTGAGCTTGTTGAAATTCTTCCATATTCCTTTGCGAATTCCGCCTTTCCGGCTCCGGTGGCATATTGCAACACCTTTTTGAAATCCTTTAGGTCCAATAAAGGCATTTTTTGGTCATCACAGTATTTAAAGACAACGGCCACAATACCTTCTTGGGTCTCGGACAGGTCCAAAATACGTGACAATAGTATGGGTCCAAATTCGGAAACGGTAGCCCTTAATTTGACTCCATCTTGTTCGGACAAGGATAAAATCTCTATCGGAAAGCTGCTTGCTTCGAAAGGGATGCCGAATTTAGCATGGCGTTCGTATATTTTGGAATGACCGGGACTAGGTTCTGCAAGCCCGCTCAAATCACCTTTAAGATCCA
>JBBSKR010000128.1:0-10140 GCA_038256135.1 Flavobacteriales bacterium
ACTAGCCTTTAAATCGTTGATGGCTTCAGAAAGGGTGTCATAATTTTCCATAGTATACCGTTTTTAGTCAATAAAAAATTTAACGAACAATCCACCTGCTAACCAGATATAGTAAACAAATGCAATGTATTTTAAGTATAAAGTGTTAAGTACCATAGTATTGAGTACATAATATTCAGATGAAAATCTCAATCCTTACAACACGACTTTTCACTTTTAGTTTTTCACTTAATTTTACAGCATCCAGCATCGAACTTCCAGCCTTTAATTTATTTCTCGTTGTACTTTACCACACTTCAACATAGAACTTCCATAATATGGATTTCTTACTTCTTCTTCAGTACTCAGCCAAGCGGTACCACCATCATACATTGGGCAGAACTGTTCATATAACTTTACTTCAGTTCCCGTGATGGCAACCATAGCTGTAATGTTCTTGCTCAACTTTTTAAAATGCTCGCGTTGGGTTTTTATATCACTTTCGCTTATATGTTCTGCATGTACGGTTGCATCTTCAATAATGTCTTTAAGTTCGCTTTGCTCACTATCCGAATAGCTTGACATATCATAAGATTTTAGGGATTTGGTCAATGTCATTCCCAAATCTTTTGCCTTAGTATTATCATCGCCTACCAAAGCATCCTTAAGATTGAAATAATCCGTTAAGATTACTTCCGCTTTAGCATCTTGGTTGTCGTTCATGGCCATAGCTCCTGTATCTTCCATAGATTCTTGATGCATTTCATTACTCACAGGAGCGGTTGCTTCCTTCTTATTTGCATCTTTACAAGATATGGTCACTACCAATGTTCCCATCATTGCCATCAATCCTACTGTACTTTTCATTGTTTTCATATTTAATTGTTTAAGGTTTACATATTTGTTAAATTAAAATCGTAGTCAAAGTCCTCCACCAGCACCAAAACGGTTATCATAACTTCCCATCAAGGAAAAGTTACGGCTTAGCACGTATTCAAAACCTACCTGCCACGTAGTTTCTTCTTCAAAATCCTTACTTTCCGGTAACTCTCCATCCCAACCGAAGTCCATTTGATATTCATATTCTTCAAAAATAACTACTCTTTGAAAAATCGCCGTAGTTGTTGAAATTGAAATCACTGGCCTAAATTTATTATAAATGTGCAAGTCAGAATCAACAAGAAGCGAAAGCATTTAGTAATAATTTGCATTTAAGAAATTCATTTATTGTTTTTTTCAAAAATACTACTGAATTTCAGTAAGTTGTGTCATAATTATGGTTCATATCTATACAATTTGGTCTAATGGGTTTCTTGCGTTTTTTTGTTCTGCTTTGTATTGAGAAAGATTTAATCCGGTTTCGGCTTTAAATTGCCTACTTAAATGATTGATATGACTGTAATCCAAAAGCTGACTGATCTCCGTAAAGTTTTTTTCCTGTGCCTGGATCAGTTCTTTTACCTTTTCTATTTTTAGTTTTATAAAGTACTTCTCAATGGTAATGCCTTCAGTTGATGAGAATACCTTACTTACTTTGGAGTAGTCTTGATTCATCTTTTTCGCAAGATGTGTTGAGAGTTTTTCGTGTAGTTCAAGTGGAAGGTCATCCAATATTTTAATTAGTCGAATCTTTACCTGTTCAGTCAACTTATCTTCAGCAGAATCAATAAGCTCAAAGCCGTTACTTTCAATAATTTTCTTGAGCATATCTATCTCACTATCATCCTGAATATTTAGTTGAACACGTCCAAGTTCAATCTCTTCCAATACAATTTGCTGAGCTTCGATTTCGTTTTTGAGTACTTTGATACAACGATCACAAACCATATTTTTTATGTAAAAATCTCTGATCATTGTTATCGGATTAAATAGTTAATAATGGCTTGCTGCAAGTAATATAGCTCTACCGATTCTATAAGGTTCATCTGAAATTTTAATTGCAATTCCTGAATATCAAGCACGTCGTTGAAATCTATCGTTCCCGTTTCATAATTCTTGATTAGGATTTCTTCGGCATCTTTGGCTTGCTTCAGGTTTTTCTCTTGGGTGTTTAACTTGATTCTGGCCTGATTGCGTAGCGATATCGCTTTGGCAAAGGCGGATTCCAAAACATTGAGACGTTGAATCTTTTGATTCTCGATTTCTTGCTGGCGTAGTTCATTCTGCCTTGAAATTGATTTATAGCTGTTATTGAAAATTGGTATAGACAGGGTAACCATCGGCATCAGGACATCCTTACCATTGTCCATTGGGTTCATATCCGTTCGCTCGCTGACAGGTAGATAATCCACACCGAAGCCAATCATGGGCGAACTCTCTCGTTGGTTGAGTAGTTCAGACTGTATTACAGATTCGTAAAGCCTGTCATACTTGAGAAGCTCTGGATTGAGCGCTAGCGCATCCGTAGCATATATGGGGTCTTCAACTGGAATTTCCATTACCGGTACTACATCAACCATTATAGCCTTATCCCGATTGAGCAAATTGTTGAAGGTGATTGACTCTGCCCTAAATTCTTCATCCAGCACTTTCCTTTGTTGTAGCAGCTCATTTTGACGAATCTGTAACCGCAACACATCTACCGCTGATGCTTTGCCTACTTCTACTGATGTAAGTGCCAAACGCTCATAGGTTTCCAAAAGCTGAATGTTCTCACGGAGTACCCCTTGTTTTGCTCGTATTTCATAGAGTTTGTAATAGGTTTCTGCAATTGAAAGCGCTAGTTTTCTTTTGGCAATCGTAACTTCTACATATTCGGCTTCAGCCATTGAAGATGCATAATTCTCACGTGCGGTGATGGTTCCGAACCAAGGCAACATCTGTTTTATCCCAATCCGCGCACGTTGTGCCCCTGTTCGGGTTTCTGTTTCGCTTACAAAGTAGCCAGCGCTTACTTCTGTACTGGGTAGCCAGTTCGTTCCGTTTACTTTTTCTTCGGCGATATTGTAACGTATTTCAAAAGCCTGAATTTCTGGATTGTTTGTTTGGGCTTCATTAATGTAAGATTCCAGATTTTGAGCTGAAACGAAGTGAAAAGTGAAAAGTGAAAAACTAAAAACAATAAGTTTTTTCAATCGTAAGCTGCCAAGTGAACTTATGTGAATCTGGATAGTGCAATGAGACCCAAATGGTTCATTTTTCTTTTCCCAATATTTCTGAATGATTTTGGACCCTTTCATTTTACATCTTTGATTTTGTGGTTTTAATAGAGCTTACCAACATAGCAACTAATTCTTTGGATTCTGAAAGTAACTTCTGGTGTTCTTCAACATCCAAATTATCAGTATCCTTGAGTAAATCGATCCAATAAGCCGTTTCGTTTGCTTCTTTGAGGGAGTTACTCAGCTTATTTACAAAATCCTTCTTGCTTTGAGCAAATTCAGCTTCTCTTATCAAAGCGCCGATGGCAGTTCCGCTTCGTAAAACTTGCTTGCTAATGACGTATTCCTTACGATTGGTAATAATGGATTGGGATAACTTTACACTCCTAATCGCAAATGCATAACTCTTCGTTTTTAAAATACTTTCTCCCATAATTTTCACTTTTCACTTTTCACTTTTCCCTTTTCCCTTTTCACTTTTAGTTTTTAGTTTTTAGTTTTTTCAATTTCACCTCTTCCCTCCAACTATATAGCACGGGAACTAAGAAATAAGATGTGATGTCGATGATCATTCCACCGAAAATGGGTATGGCCATCGGGATCATAATATCGCTTCCTTTTCCTGTGGACGTAAGTATGGGTAGCAAGGCGAGTATCGTCGTCACCGTGGTCATTAAACACGGACGGATCCGTTTGCTAGCCGCTTCTAATGTCGCAAGTCGGATTCCTTTTTTATCCGTGGTATTTTCTCTGTCAAAAGTCTGTGTGAGATAGGTGGCCATTACCACACCATCATCCGTAGCAATACCGAATAAGGCTATAAAACCTACCCAAACCGCTACACTCAAATTGATGGTTTTCATATTGAAAAGCGTTCTCATATTCTCGCCAAATAGATTGAAATTAAAGAACCAATCCTGACCATAAAGCCATATCATTATAAAACCACCGGCGAAAGCCACAGCTATTCCTGAAAAAACCATTAGCGAGGTGGAAACCGAACGAAACTGGAAATATAAAATCAAAAAGATGATGAGTAATGCCAACGGAACTACAACAGAAAGTGTTTTCTCTGCGCGTAGTTGATTCTCATAGGTTCCCGTAAAACGGTAGCTGATACCTTGTGGCACTACCAAATCACCATTATCAATATTCTGCTGAATAAGTGCTTGCGCATTTTCTACCACATCCACTTCTGCGAAGCCGTCAAGTTTGTCAAAAAGTACATAACCAATCAAAAAGGTGTCTTCACTTTTTATAACTTGAGGTCCTTGTTCGTAACGAATGTCCACAAGTTCTCCGAGTGGTACTGGGCTTCCTTTCTCGACGGGCACATAGATATTGCGTAGATCTTCTGGATTTTCACGTAGTTCCCTAGGATAGCGCACTCTTATCCCATAGCGCTCCCTGCCTTCTACAGTTTGTGTAAGTGGCATACCACCCACGGCAACTTGTAGTACTTCCTGGACATCCATAATAGAAATTCCATAGCGTGCTAATTGGTCTCGTTTAATGTCAATGAGTAAATAGGGTTTCCCCACAATACGGTCCGCAAAAACAGCCTGCTCTTTTACGCCTTCAGCTTGTTTTAGAATGTCCTCTAACTGTAGGCCGAAGTTTTCTATCGTTTTCAAATCGGGTCCTTTTACTTTAATACCCATTGGTGCCCGCATACCCGTTTGTAGCATCACGAGACGCGTCTCAATGGGTTGCAGTTTGGGTGCAGACGTCACACCCGGAAACTTGGTCACTTTTACGATTTCATTCCAGATATCATCCGGACTGTTTATTTTTGGTCTCCAGTTTCGGTAATATTCGCCGTCTTCATCTGGAATCAAGTCATCACGCGTTGCATTTGTTTTGAGTTGGGATGATTCATAGTTTGCATCCTCATCGATTTCATTGTTCGGATTGATGATAAATTTGTTATTTTTCATCACAAATAAACCATCATCATTTACCTGATAGCGTTGTCTTTCGCCATTGGCATTCCGCATATATTCAGATTTATACTGAATCATATTCTCATACATCGAGAGGGGTGCAGGGTCGAGCGCAGATTCGGTTCGTCCTGCTTTTCCTACCACGGTTTCAATTTCTGGAATGCTGGCCACGGCCATATCCAGCTGTTGCAACACCCGTTTGTTTTCTTCCACACCAGCGTGGGGCAAGGAGGTAGGCATTAATAAGAAGGAGCCCTCATTGAGTGCCGGCATAAATTCTTTTCCTGTGTTGCGCATTATGATAACACCTAAAATCAACACCGTGGAAGGAATGATTAAAAACAGCAATCGGTTTTGTAGTGCCCAGCGAAGGATGCGTTCATAATACCTTCGGAAAAGGGTAAACGCACCGAGCAAACCGAAACAAATAATCGATACAAAAATCAAATTCATTATAATGCTTCGGTCAAAACCAAGCGGTCGCCAATATTCCGCTAGTAGAAATACAATCGCAATACAGGAAATAATGATATGGATGAGATTAGCCCTTTTTGCCGTAATAATATCTCGCACGCTTAGAAGTGCAACGACCCCATAGGCAATCACTATCAAACCTAACCAATAGCCGTAAACGATTGCTGCGGTACCGAGAATGATGAGTACACCATTGAGTATGTATTTAGAACGTTCCCTAATATTGGTTTTTCTAAACAGGAACGCGGCAAATGGTGGTATCAAGAAAAGTGCGATGACCAATGATGCCGTGAGTGCCATTGTTTTGGTAAATGCCAGCGGGCGGAATAGTTTTCCTTCGGCACCTATTAATGTAAATACTGGTATAAAACTGATAATGGTTGTAAGAACAGCAGTAAGTATGGCACCAGAGACTTCGGCAGTTGCGTTATAAATGATTTCGTTTGTAGTGTATTCGATTCCACTTTCTCTAAAACGTAATTTTTCATCTTCTAAATGCCGAATCATATTTTCGGCAAGTATGACACCTACGTCCACCATCGTACCAATAGCAATGGCAATTCCAGATAATGCTACGATATTTGCATCCACATTAAAAAGTTTCATCGTAATGAATACCATCAACACCGCAACTGGTAACAGTCCGGAAATTAAAATAGATGCGCGTAGGTTGAACACCATTACGATAATCACTAGAATGGTAATCAGGATTTCAAGCGTAAGTGCTTCGTTAAGGGTGTGTAGCGTTTCTTGAATGAGTTGGGTACGGTCGTAAAATGGAACGATGGTTACTTTTGAAGTGCGACCGTCTGCTAAAATTTTTGAGGGTAGGCCAGAAGATATTTCTGCTATTTGATCTTTTACATTAGTAATGACTTCCAATGGGTTTGCACCATAGCGCGCTACTACAACACCACCAACCACTTCGGCTCCTTCTTTGTCCAGGATACCACGTCTGGTCTGTGGTCCTAAATGAACATTTGCGATGTCTTTGATTCTAATAGACGTGAAGTTTTCAGAAGTGACTACCGCATTTTCAATGTCCTCAATAGATTTTACATAACCAAGTCCGCGTACCAGATATTCCGCTTGATTGATTTCCAACGTCTGGGCACCGATGTCTTGATTACTTTCCTTTACCGCTTTTACAATGGCACTTAAACCGATGTTGTACTGACGCATTTTTTCAGGGTCAACGTCTACCTGATATTCCTGAACATATCCACCAATGGAAGCCACTTCTGAAACACCACTCGCCGATGCCAAGCCATATTTTACATAATAATCCTGTATACTTCGAAGTTCCTGTAAATCCCAACCACCCGTTACATTACCCTCTTTATCTCGACCTTCAAGTGTGTACCAAAATATCTGTCCCAATCCTGTTGCATCGGGTCCCAAAGCTGGGTTAACATCATTTGGTAATAATCCACTGGGTAGCGAGTTTAATTTTTCGAGGATGCGGCTACGTGACCAATAGAATTCCACATCTTCTTCAAAAATGATGTAGATGCTGGAAAATCCGAACATAGAGGAACTACGAATAGTCTTGACACCAGGAATTCCCAACAATGAGGACGTGAGCGGATACGTAATCTGGTCCTCAATATCCTGTGGCGAGCGTCCTTGCCATTTGGTAAAAACGATTTGCTGGTTTTCGCCAATATCGGGAATCGCATCCACTGCTACCGGATCTGTCGGTAAAATACCCGTGTCCCAATTGAAAGGTGCATTTACTACTCCCCAACCCACGAATAGCGCGAGCAAAATAACAGCAACCAATTTATTTTCTATTAGGAACTTGATGCCTTTATTGAGCATAGACAATATTTATTAAACGTTATACAAAGGGAGTTTTGATTGTTCTCAAAAAAATGGACTGACAAAACGAGCCCAAAAAACGGACGCGCCGCTGAGCTTAATTCCCGATCCCGATAGCTATTTGGACTGGGACTGTATAATAAATCAAATTAAAAATGTCTGATGCAGTGCTTGCACATCCTGTTTGAGAAACGGTGGAGCGTAATCTATAAAAGCAACTTCTTTAGATTCAGTTCCTTCAAAAAGTCTAATGTAAGCGAATGTGAATGAAGTGAAAAAAACTTGTTGTGCTACGGTAAATTGTTCAAATGAAACTTTTAGATCTTCTTTCCCTTCTTTAATCATTTGCTTATCGGTACAACATGATTTTTCGGAAACGGTAGGTTTTTCACAACTGACAATGTCCTGTTCTTTTTCCATTCCGCAAGTTTTAACTTGATGAATGAACGAGAAATCTACCAGTGTATCTCCACAATAATGCATATCTACAGTAAATGACATTGTAGACATAAGGACAACGGATGCCATAAAAACCGTCATTGATTTATGGAAGAATTGTTTCATTTGTTGTAAAATTAGCAATTAATTTAAAATTTAGGTTCTTTTTTAGCCTATCAATTGCTTCAATTAGTATTTTTAAACCTATTACTGCGCCATTTTACTCCCAAATCCTTAAAAAAATATACGAAAACCAATAATTTTTGTTGCGGGATTATATTATTCAAAGTCCGTTGTAATGTGAAAAATGGCATCTCCCTGGTTGACGATGGGAGATTCATTTATACATAAAATATAGCCGGAATACATAGCTTTTATTTTACGTTCGAAATAGCCAAAAGGACCCGAAATACTGCCAAGTATATTTCCTTTCTCTACTTTTTGACCTGCTTGTACAAGTGGATGGAACATCCCAGAATGTTTGGCCCGTAACCATTTGGATGCGTTGACCAATTTTGGGGTAATCTGTTTTGTGGTTAGTTTAGAGAGCTCCTCATTGAAATCGCGCATTCCTAAATGGTGCATCATCCGCAAGGCACCAACAATGCCAATTTTGGTAATTTCGCTATCGATATGAAGTGATTTGCCTCCTTCATACAATAATACCTTTTTATCAAGCTGATGTAAGGTTTCCCGAAATGATTTTTCCCTACCCGCTGATTTTACAATAAATTCAGCACCAAAAACCTTTGCAAGGGCCAGGCCATCTTCATCATCCTTGTCAATTCTAATTTGTGGGGCATTGAAACGACTGTCCCCACCAGTATGGTAATCGATACAATAGTCTATAACCGGTGTTATATCCTTAATCAAGTGATGGGCAAACCTGCTGGCCAGAGATCCCCTTAAACTACCGGGAAATACTCGGTTCAAATCCCTGCCATCGGGAAATTGTCTGGTCTGGTTAAGGAAACCGAAAATATTTACCACGGGAATGCAAATAATTGCTCCGCAATCTGGTTTATTATATTTTTTGGAAACAAGTTGTCTAACAATTTCGACCCCGTTGATTTCATTTCCATGGATTCCGCCTGTTATTAATAGGGTAGGCCCATCCTTCTTTCCCCTTTGAACAATTACCGGCACCTCTATTTTGGTTCTGGTATGCAATTTTGCGATATCTAAATTTAGGAGGACTCCCTTGCCTTTGTCAATAGAGTGGCCTAATAATTTCAGTTTTTTACTCGGCATTTCGTTCTACGTACTTTATAATTTTTCCTGCTATATTTTTTTTAGTTGCACTTTCTATACCTTCCAAACCAGGGGATGAATTCACTTCTAATATTAAAGGTCCTCTGGCAGATTGGAGCATGTCAACCCCGGCGACCCCTAATCCTAGGCATTTCGCTGCCTTAATTGCTGCATTTTCTTCCTCATCGGTAAGTTCTATAATTTCAGCAGATCCGCCCCTATGAAGATTGGACCTGAACTCCCCTTCTTTTCCCTGTCTTTTCATGGATCCGACAACAACGCCATCAATTACAAAAGCTCTTATATCGGCACCTTTGGCTTCTTTTATAAATTCCTGAACGATAACCCTGGCCTGAAGACCATTAAAGGCTTCCAAAATTGATTCTGCCGAATTACGATTGTCGGCAAGCACAACACCCAAACCTTGGGTTCCCTCCAAAAGCTTAATGACCACTGGTGCACCCCCTGCCTTATCTATTATTGCTCCAACGTTTTTGGAATAATTGCTAAATATGGTCTTAGGCAGACCTAATCCGGCTCTAGATAATATTTGCAAGCTTCTTAATTTATCACGGGAACGTACCAGCGCCTGTGATTCTACGGAACTAAATATTTTCATCATTTCAAATTGGCGAACCACGGCAGTGCCATAAAAAGTTATGGAAGCGCCAATTCTAGGTATTACCCCATCAAAACCCTCTATTTCCTTGCCTTGGTAAATAAGTCCGGGTTTTTTCTTCTCGATGATAAGGTCACACTTAGAGTGATCGATCACGTGCATTTCATGGCCCTTTTCGGTACCGGCCTCAACCAGACGTTTGGTTGAATATAAGTTGGGATTTTGTGATAGAATAGCAATTTTCATTCGTTTTATTTTTTTAAAATATTAGTTTTTGACTTCTCTTATGGTGATTTCTTCTATGAAAATTTAAAAAAACCCAAGGATAATAAAATAAATCATTAAGTCGAGTTTAAAGTGTTTTCTTTTTTTTTATTTTAATGCTCCTACTGAATTTTGATGGCCATCCCATGAATTGGGCAGGGATTGCTCTCATAAATGGAATTGATTATGTGAGCTGGGTTAGATGGAAAACTTCAGTTTTTTACAAATGGTAGATGGGTATTGATTTTAA
>JBBSKR010000129.1:0-9947 GCA_038256135.1 Flavobacteriales bacterium
ATTACACCGCTTTTACGAATGCAAAGATTTATGTAACCCCCACTCAAGTCATAGAAAAGGGTACCTTATTGATACAGGATGGTAAAATCGTAAGTGCCGCCAGTACTGTTGCTATTCCTCAAAATTCGATAGTAGTAGATTTGGAAGGAAAATCAATTTATCCCTCATTTATAGATGTATATTCCAAATTTGGAGTAAAGCAACGAAAAAAAAAGCCAGGCGGTGGACGATCAGCACAATATGAGTCTTCTAGGGAGGGATATTATTGGAACGACCACATTATGCCAGAAAATAAGGCCATTGAAAATTTTTCCTACGATGACAAGGAAGCCAAAGTTTTGCGGGAAGCAGGTTTTGGAGTTGTAAACTCTCACATTCATGATGGTATTGCTAGAGGTACTGGAGTATTGATTGCCTTAAACGGTGAAGGTACGGATGCCAACCGAATCCTAGACGATGATTCCGCACAATACTTTTCCATGGACAAAAGCATTATCAAAGAGCAGTCCTATCCCAGTTCAATCATGGGAACCCTTGCCTTGTTAAGACAAATGTATAGCGATGCAGCTTGGTATGCTAAAGGTAATGTAACCACTACAGACCTTTCTTTGGAGGCATTGAATGCTAACAGGGGTCTAGTCCAGATATTTGAAGCTAAGGATAAAGGAAATGATTTACGAGCAGATAAAATTGGAGATGCTAACGGCATACAGTACACTATTTTAGGTGGCGGAAATGAATTTGAACGTATTGAAGAAATAAAGGCCACCAATGCCAAATTTATTATACCCATTAATTTTCCTGATGCCTATGATGTATCGGATCCCTATGCTGTTGGGTATGTTTCCTTACAGGATATGCGCTATTGGAACCAAGCCCCGACCAACCCAAAAGTATTGGCCGAAAACGGTATTTCTTTTTCATTGACGGCGCATGATTTGAAGTCGCCATCCAATTTCAAGGAAAAATTGATGAAGGCTATTGAATACGGTCTTACTAAAACAAAAGCTTTGGAAGCATTGACTACGGTTCCTGCTCAAATTTTAGGGAAATCCAATGAAATAGGCTCTCTAAAAAACGGGGCCTATGCCAACTTTTTAATTACGTCGGGCGATATTTTTGAAACCGATGCAACCCTGTATGAAAATTGGGTACAGGGAACCAAAAATGTTGTAAATAAAATGGACATAAAGGATATACGGGGCGATTATAAGTTAACTACCCAGGGTAAAACTTATGCTGTTTCCATTACGGGGGAAATTTCAAAACCAAAAGTGGAGGTAAAACAGGATACCACGAAACTGACCTCCTTACTTGCTTACGAAAATGATTGGATAAACCTTTCTTTCGCAACGGACAAAGGTGAAAAAACCTATAGAATGACCGGGGCGATAACGGAAGCTTCGGACAATTTAACCGGACGCCTGGTATTACCCGATGGCACCGAAACTCAATTTACGGCCACCAAAACCAAAGCTTTTGAGTCGAAAGAAGAGGATGAATCCAAATCGACCGAAACCCTGAAGGTGATGCCAGTCACCTACCCCAATGTAGGGTATGGGTTTAGGTCCAAACCCAAGCAAGAAAGTATCCTATTCAAAAACGCTACGGTATGGACCAGTGAAGATGCCGGAATTTTGGAAAATACGGATGTACTCATTAAAAATGGCAAAATTGCCAAAATAGGAACCGATTTAAGTGCTGGGGGAGCAAAGGTTGTCGATGCTACTGGAAAACATCTAACGGCAGGTATCATAGATGAGCATAGTCATATTGCGGCGCTATCCGTCAATGAAAGTGGACAAAACAGTTCTGCCGAAGTAAAGATGGAAGATGTTGTGGACCCGGAAGATATGGGTATTTACCATTCTCTTGCCGGGGGTGTTACATCGCTACAACTATTGCATGGTTCCGCAAATCCTATAGGAGGCAGATCGGCGATTTTAAAATTAAAATGGGGTGAGGAAGCAAACGGACTCATTTACAATAATTCTCCAAAGTTCATCAAATTCGCCTTGGGTGAAAATGTAAAGCAAAGTAACTGGCAAAGTTTTTCAAGATTTCCACAAACCCGTATGGGTGTGGAGCAAGTATTCATGAACTACTTTCAACGGGCCAAGGAATATGACACTAAAAAGAAAAACGGGGAACCATTTCGATATGATGAAGAAATGGAGGTTCTAGCGGAAATCATTAATGGTGAACGTTTCATTTCATGTCACTCTTATGTACAGAGTGAGATCAATATGATGATGAAGGTAGCAGAACATTTTGGCTTCAGAATAAATACGTTCACGCACATACTTGAAGGTTATAAAGTAGCGGATAAAATGGCAGAACACGGTGTAGGTGCAGGAACATTCAGTGATTGGTGGGCCTACAAATATGAAGTGAACGACGCCATACCCTACAACGCCGCTATTATGCAAAAGCAAGGGGTAGTTACAGCGATCAATAGTGATGACAGTGAAATGATCAGAAGATTGAATCAAGAAGCTGCCAAAACCATTAAGTATGGCGGCATGACCGAATTGGAAGCATGGAAAATGGTGACTATTAATCCGGCTAAATTACTTCACCTCGACAATCGTGTAGGCAGCATTAAGGAAGGCAAGGATGCAGATGTCGTCTTGTGGTCAGGAAATCCACTTTCGGTTTATTCGAAGGTAGAAAAGACAGTAATTGACGGAACTACCTATTTTGATTTGGAAATGGACAAGCAAAAACGTGAAGCCATAAAAAAGGAGCGAAATGAATTGGTAACCATGATGCTTAAAGAAAAAGCCGGGGACAAAAAAATGCAAGGTCCCAAGCAAAGTGTAAAAAGAAATTTCACTTGTGAAAGTCTTTAATACCGAAATAAGGGTTTTAGTTCCAATAACTTAAAAACGAATAAAATGAAAAAATATATATACATAGTACTGGTATTTGGAGTTTTCTTCCAAGCCATGGCACAACAGACACCTGCCCCTAAGCAAACGGAAGCCATTACCATTGAAGGTGCCACAGCTCACTTGGGGAATGGAGAAGTCATTGAAAGCTCACTGATTATGTTCGAGGATGGGAAAATAACCTTCGTTGGCGATTCAAATATGAAGATTGCCCGTAAAGGAAAAGTGATCGATGCCACAGGGAAACATATCTATCCGGGGTTTATAGCTCCTGCAAAAACCTTGGGTCTAGTGGAGATCAACTCTGTGCGGGCTACGAATGACGATGATGAAATAGGAGATCTGATTCCACACGTACGAAGTTTGATCGCCTATAATGCTGAATCAAAGGTAGTTGAAAGTATGCGGCCGAACGGTGTTTTGCTTGGCCAAATCGCGCCTTCGGGAGGAAGAATTTCAGGAACCTCATCCATTGTACAATTTGATGCTTGGAACTGGGAAGATGCTGCGGTCAAGGTAGACGATGGCGTCCATTTGAATTGGCCTAAAACCTTCAGGCAAGGTCGCTGGTGGGAAGGCGAAGAAAGAGGCTATCAACCCAATAAAGACTATGCGGAACAGACCCAGGCGGTAGTTACCTTTATGAATAATTCCTTGGCCTATGGCAAAGGGACTGCAAAAGAAATGAATCCGGCTTTTGCAGCAATGCAAGGTATTTTTGATGGATCTCAAAAATTGTACGTCTATGCCGATGGTGAAAAAGAAATAATCGATGCCGTTAATACCTTAAAAACGAACGGGGCCAAGGAAATTGTATTGGTTGGTGGCTACCATGCTTTTAAGGTTACAGATTTCCTTAAAAACAATAACATTCCTGTTTTAGTGCAGTACACCCATAATCTACCCGTTTTTGATGATGAGGATTATGACCTGCCTTATAAGCTTCCAAAGCTATTGGTAGACGCGGGACTCTTGGTGGGTATTCAAAATTCAGAGGCTTCCAACTTTCAGACAAGAAATTTACCATTTTATGCAGGCCAAGTGGCGCAGCAAGGACTGGATAAAGAAAAAGCGCTACAGATGTTAACCGGAAATACCGCCAAAATACTAGGAATTGATGACACTTATGGCACCTTGGAAACAGGAAAAAGCGCTACGCTTTTCATCTCTGAAGGTGATGCCTTGGACATGGCCGGAAATCAACTGACCCATGCTTTTATCGATGGAAGGGACATTTCTTTGGAAACCCACCAAACCGAACTTTGGAAACGGTATATGGGAAAGTATGAAGGAAAATAAAATTGATTCATCAATACAAATTTAAAACTGTACTTTTAGGCTGATACGCATTGGCCTAGAACAAAAGTTTATAGAAAACTAAAAAAGGTCCGGTTCGTTATCGGGCCTTTTTTTATGTCCACCAATATAAATAACCATGAAACAACTATTCTTATTAAGTCTCCTAGCCCTTACATTTTCATGTAAAGAATCAAAAAATACTTCATCTGAGGCGTTGCAACTCGACGGCTTGCAAGAATCCGTTGAGATGGTTAGGGACGAATGGGGTATCAATCATATTTATGCAAAAAATCAGCATGATCTTTTCTTTGCACAGGGCTATGCCGCAGCGACCGATCGACTCTTTCAATTTGAGATTTGGCGTAGGCAAGCTACAGGAACCGTGGCCGAAATATTAGGGGAACGCGAACTCAAAAGGGATATCGGTACGCGACTCTTTAAGTTTAGGGGTGATATGGAAATCGAAATGAATCACTATCATGATGATGGTGTTGAAATTATTACTGCTTATACCGATGGGGTAAACGCCTATATTGAAGAAATATTAAAAACACCCGAACAGCTTCCCCTTGAATTTAAAATTTTAAATATACAACCTCAGAAATGGACCCCAGAGGTGGTGATATCCCGACATCAAGGGCTTTTGGGCAATATTGACGAAGAATTACAGGTGGGGCGCTCCGTAGCCAAATTAGGTGTAAAAACGACCAAGGATTTGTTTTGGTTCCATCCCAAGGAACCTAATCTGGAAATTGACCCTAGTATCGATACTTCCTTGTTAAGCGACGACATATTGGAACTTTATCATGCCTATAGAAAACCTGTCAAATTCCAAAAGGAAGATATTGTTTCCGCCTATCAAAATATCGAGGAGGAAAAAGAGGTTCTATCGCTACTTGAAGGAAAAAACGATTCCTTGTCCATTGGTAGTAATAATTGGGTGGTAAACGGCGAACATATGGCAGATGGAAATACCTATATGGCAAATGACCCACATAGAACCATTGCCGTACCTTCTTTACGCTATATGACCCATTTGGTCGCACCAGGCTGGAACGTTATTGGGGGTGGCGAGCCAGAAATTCCAGGAATATCCATTGGCCATAATGAATACGGTACTTGGGGACTCACTGTTTTCGAAACTGATGGCGAAGATTTGTACGTCTATGAACTGAATCCAGACAATCCCAATCAGTACAAGTATAAGGGCGAATGGAAGGATATGACACAAATTTCAGAAACGATAAAAGTAAAAGGCCAAGAAGATCACACCGTACAATTAGCCTACACCCTGCACGGACCTGTTGCATATGCTGACACCAAAAATAATGTAGCGTACGTCGTACGTTGCGCTTGGCTAGAACCGGGAGGCTCGCCCTATTTGGCTTCGTTACGAATGGACCAAGCAAAAAGCTGGGAAGAATTTCGGGAGGCTTGTAACTACAGCCATATCCCGGGAGAAAATATGATTTGGGCCGATAAAAAAGGAAACATAGGCTGGCAAGCTGTAGGCATCGCACCTATCCGAAGAAATTTTAGTGGACTGGTTCCCGTTCCGGGTGATGGGCGTTTTGAATGGGACGGGTATCTGCCCATTGTAGAAAAACCAAACGACTTTAATCCGGCCAAAGGTTTTATCGCCACGGCTAATCAAAATGTTACACCGACCGATTATGCTAATTGGGATGCCATAGCCTTTTCTTGGGCAGATCCCTACCGTGGTGACCGTGTTAGCGAAGTGCTGGAGGCAAATAAAAAATTAACCATGGAAGATATGAAGGCTTTGCAAAACGATTATCTTTCCATTCCTGCAAGGACTTTGGCACCTATACTGGAAAATCTTGTTTTTACAGGTAAAGCTGGCGAGGCCAAGGAAAAATTAACCGATTGGGATTATAGACTTGAAGCCAATTCTGTTCCCGCAGCCATCTATGTGGCATGGGAAAACCAAATTAAGGCAATGGCCAATGAGCGATTTATACCCAAGGCCGGTAAAGACATAGTACCGGGTATTCAAATGAAACGTGTTATGGATTGGATTACCGCTCCCGATGTTCGTTTTGGTGCAAAACCCATTCTGGGCAGAAATAAATTTCTAAAGGATGCTTTTATGAATGCAGTGGCGGACTTAGAGGAAAACTTAGGTTCGGATATGGATCAATGGCAGTATGGTCAAGAAAAAAACAAACACACCTATATGGAGCATGCCCTAAGTGATGCCGTTAATAAGGAGACAAGGGACAAGTTGGACCTTGGACCACTTCCTAGAGGTGGTAATTCGTATACCCCTGGTTCTACGGGTGGCAACTTAAGGCAAAGTAGTGGTGCTTCTTTCCGTATGATAGTAAATACGGGAGACTGGGATGCCGCAGTGGGTACCAATGGCCCAGGGCAATCCGGCAATCCGGATAGTCCGTTTTATAATAATCTGTTTGAGCCTTGGGCAAAAGACCAGTATTTTCCAGTGTATTATTCCCGTGGTAAGATTGATTCTGTCGCGGTAGACACCAAAGTGCTACGACCTTTAGAAAAGTAAAACACCTTAAAAATCAAGAATTCGAAGTTCTCGACTGCGCTCGAAATGACAGTAGGTTACCGTTTTTACCTCCATCCTAAGGTTTAGCCCCAAAGATTCCCTCTTAATTGTCGCCCCTGATTGCACCTTCCTTTCGGCAGACAGGGTCGAAGGGAAAGCGGGACTGAGGAAGGTGTCCTTTCGACCCATAAGGTCAAAGCAAAAAAATATCTACTTACTACCAGCCAAATTCCACCCTAAATACCCCATTGGTATATAGGCAACGATTAAATCCAATGCGGAAAACCATAACGGACCTCCAAGCAAATAGATATTAATACTTCCTCCAATAAAGAAGAATATCCCAATTAACAGTGCCATGGTCATTTTACGGGTTGCGGCAATCTTGGCAGCAACAAAAGCTCCTACTAATGTACCTAATGCATGCGCTAGAAACGGGAAAATGAAATGTTTGGGCTCAAAAAGGTGCAGGGTAGCTTTTAGCCCCTCCATCGTGGTAATATCTCCGCCTTCGGGTGGCGGAATTATGGAACCGCTAAGCATTACGATTCCCATATTGACAATACTTCCTATAACTAATCCTAACAAAACCGACAAAATATTTTTCAAGATAGGATTCATAAAGAATTATATAAAACATTATTTACTTGGTTTTAACAAACGCAACGGTTTCTCCCGAAACATAGACTTCTTCCCGCGGTTCCAGACAAATAAAACCATCAGCCTGGACTAAGCTGGTCAAATCACCCGATCCATTTTCTACCACTGGCGTTGCCCATAAAGTTCCCTCCTGCCACCTTGTTTTCACTTGAATGAATCGTGTTAGGGGAGGTGTTATTTCTAATGGTAACTGAAGTTTCGCATATTCTTGAATCACCGGAATACCCCAACTAGTATGAAGCCATGGCAAAAAATAGATGTGATAATTTGCAAATGTAGAAACGGGATTCCCCGGAAAAGAGAAAATTACCGTTTTATGTTCCTTATGCCTTCCAAACCAAAACGGCTTGCCGGGGCGTTGGGCAACCCTGTGAAAAACTTTTTCCACCCCTAACGACTCCATCACCTCCGGGATATAATCGAACTTTCCTTTCGAAACTCCTCCGCTCAATAGGAGTACATCATTTTCCTTTAGGGCCTTTTCCAAGGCGCTTTGAATCACAGCTTTATCATCCAGTAAATGGAGTGAGGTAGATGGAATGGTTAAATTGGATAATGCGGCGACCAAGGTAATACTGTTCGATTTTCTAATCTGGTGCGGTTCCGGAAAAATATCAATATCCACCAATTCATTCCCTGTGGCTATCGTACATATTTTTGGCAGGCCTTTTACCAATACCTTGGCTTTCCCAACGGAGGCCATGACCCCAATTTCTGCAGGGGTAATCTTAGCTCCTATTTCCAATATCCTGGCGCCTTTTTTTTCATCGCTTCCTTGGTAATGAATATTCTGGCCTTTGGTCACTTCCTCATTTAAGATAGCATTACCGTTTTCAATGGTAATATGTTCATACATAATTACGGTATCCGTATGTTCGGGAACCACCGCACCCGTCATCACCTCAAGACAATTTCTGGAATCTGCCAAGCTTTTTTGAGGCATCCCGGCCGCGGCTTCACCTTCAATAAAATAACGATGGCTTGTTTTTGCCAGTTTTGAAAAGCTGATGGCAATACCGTCTTTAGTGGCACGATTGAAGGGCGGAAAATCACGGTCGGCAAGTATTTCCTCGGCCAAAATCCTGTTTAAACTCTTCAAAAGTGGAACCTTCTCAGTCCCCAAGTCCAACGGTTGTTCTATCACTTTTTGATATGCTTCCTTATATGTGATCATAATGATAAAGATAAAACTAATCAGTAGAAGAACATTACCAGCGTTAAAGAACACCTCCCTTCGCAACTGTATCAACTCGCTCACGGCTATCGCAGCTTCGCCTTCCCTTCGACTGCGCTCAGGGTGACATTTTAGAGGAAAACTTCTACAAAACTCCTAATCCGTTTACCAGCAATACACGTAGACCGACAATAAAAACCAAAAGTGCTGTAATCCTTTTGATTCCGTTTGCCGATAATTTCTTCAAACTGATACGTATCCCCAATTGTCCGCCAACCAAAACAGATGCAACCAAACAAATTGTTTCTACCCAAGGCAAGGTTAAGGAATCGGCAACGATAAGTCCAAATAACCCGGAAATCGAGTTCACCAAAATAAAGAAACTGGCCAATGCGGCTATTTTAATGGCCTTGTCCCAATGTAAATGATTTAAAACGGGAGCCAAAAAAATACCCCCGCCGATACCTACCAAACCGGATAAAAAACCGATGCCTGTACCCAATACATAGCTGATGTAATTAGGATACTCCTTAAATTCTTTATGTGGGTTTTTTAGTGAAAATGTTTGGAATACCAGAAATACGGACGATAAGATGAGCGAACTACCTAAAATGATAAAAAAAACATTCTCTTTTAGCCTAAAAGATGCCCCAATGAATGCCAAAGGAATACTGGCAAGCACAAAGGGCATAAAATCCTTCAATTTGGCATGCCCATTCTTAAAATATAGATAGGTACTACCCGAAACGACAACCAAATTACAGACCAAGGCGATGGAACGTATCGCAAAGAAACTGGTTAAAAAAAGGGTCAACAAGGCAAGGTAACTTGAACCGCCTCCAAAACCAACCGAAGAATAAAGCGTTGCAATAAGAAAAAAGCCGACACAAAGAAGTGCCAGTTGCTCAATAGGTATTAGCATAGGCATCTATATGGTTCATACCACCGGCAACATTGATAAATTCCTTTTCAGGAAATAACGCTTGCAACTTATGTATTGCTTTTTGACTTCTGATACCGGATTGACAAATGACATAAACAGGTGATTCCATTTTCAGTTCATCAATCCGTTCTTCCAATTCATCCAATGGAATATGCTTGGCGCCTTTTAAATGATGAGCTTTAAATTCAATGAACATTCTAACATCGACCAACTCAATAGTTCCATCCAACATCAATTTTTTAATCGCTCTACCCGCTATTGTTTTGATTGGCATGTCACAATCGAAGGCATAGGAAACGGCCAATTTTTTTATTTTCTGGATTCAGGGTGAACTTCATTCTTTGAATGCGCAGCGATAATCCATCAAATAACCATAAAACTCCTGAGAGTACTTCTCCTATCCCAGTTAAAACCTTGATGGCTTCCAAGGCTTGAAAATTTCCA
>JBBSKR010000130.1:0-9758 GCA_038256135.1 Flavobacteriales bacterium
ATAAAAATAGAAGATCCTTATTAGTGAATAAAATTGGTGCTTGGCTCAATGCAGCAAGACTTCGAACCCTTCCCTTATCTATTGCTGGTATACTTGTAGGTACCGCTCTGGCCGCTTCACATGGTTCGACCAACAGCCTTATTTTTATTTTGGCACTTTGTACGACCATTGGGCTTCAAGTTACTTCCAATTTTGCAAATGATTATGGTGATGGTATAAAAGGAACTGATGGCCTTGATAGAATTGGCCCAAAAAGGGCTTTGCAAAGCGGACTTCTCACCGCAAAACAACTCAAGCAGGGAATTTATGTAAGCATTATTGTAAATATACTATTGGTCGTTACATTAGTGTATGTTTCCTTCGGGTTCAATCAATTGGTACTTCCAGTAGTGTTCTTACTTATAGGTGCACTTGCAATTTGGGCGGCAATTAAATATACCATAGGGAAATCGGCGTATGGGTATCATGGATTAGGTGATATTTTCGTATTTATTTTCTTCGGACTGGTGAGTGTTTTGGGTTCCATGTTCTTGTATGTCAAGGCAATACCATACATGACTATTTTACCTGCAATTTCTATAGGTCTGCTGAGTGTGGGTGTTTTAAACCTGAATAACTTAAGGGATTTTAATTCGGATAAGATGGTTGGAAAAAACACCTTGATTGTCAAGATGGGCTTCAATAACGGTAGGTTTTATCATTATACCTTGTTGATTCTTTCATTTTTAACTTTGTTTTTCTACATTTTTACAACAAATGGAACAGTTTACCGTTATGTATGTCTAATTGGATTTGTACCCATATTTTTACATATGAGAAAAGTGGCACAAGTTAGTACCGCTTCAAAATTGGATCCGGAACTTAAAACATTGGCCTTAAGTACCTTTTTTACGGCGCTGCTATTTTATTTTAGTTATTATTATTTTTCGTAATTTTGAATGTAACCATCTAAACGATTAAAGACTTTGGAACAACCTATTAAAATTCTTATTGTTGAGGATAACGTGATCATTGCAGATGATATGCAATCTATGTTAGAGGAGATAGGATATGAAATTGTAGATAATGTAATAGTTTACGAACAGGCCGTTGAAGTTTTAAAATCGCAACAGGTAGATTTGGTACTGATCGATATTATTTTAGCATCGGATAAAACCGGTATCGATCTCGGTAAGCACATTAGGCAAAATTATGACATCCCCTTTATATTTGTCACTTCCAACTCCGATAGGGCAACTGTTGAAAATGCAAAAACGGTAAAACCTAACGGCTATCTAGTAAAACCTTTTGAGCAACAAGACTTATATACTTCTATCGAAATAGCGCTCTCCAATTTTATTTATGGTAAGGAAAATTCGCCTAGTAGTCATCCTAGTGACGATAGTAATGAGGATGTTCCAATGTCCAATTCTATATTGAAGGATTCCATATTTGTTAAAAAACAGCATCTTTATTATAGGATACAATTTGGGGATATTCACTTCATAAAAGCAGACAACGTATATCTGGAAGTAAATACGGCAGATAAGAAGTTTTTAGTCCGTTCCCCATTAAAGGACTACTTAGAAAAATTACCGCAGAACAAATTCTATAGGGCACATAAGTCCTATATAGTTAACGTGGATCATATAGACGCCATTAATTCAAAAGACATTATGATCAACAACACATTGATACCTATTTCTAAAGATTTTAAAGAGTTCATTATCTCAGCAATGAACTCTTAGATAAATAGAATTATTGTTAAACAAAAAAACACCATAATAGGTGTTTTTTTGTTTAGTGCTAAGATTAACAGTTCAAATTCATGGTTAAAGTGTTCAATTTCTCTGTTCAAATACATCCTTAAGCCTTTTGTTATCGTTTCACAACATATTAAAAGGGTTACACAACAAATAGTAGTGAAAAGAAAGTGCTATTCAATAATTTTGTATCACTTGGAATTTGTTCACTTTCGATAATGAATAGTGGTTGTAAAGGATGTTTTACAGTCGATTCTGTCCAATTTCATGAATTTTGCAAAAAAGTAGGTAGATCATGCTTTTTGGGTTCAACGTTTTTGATATTCATTTAACGGAAGCTCGCAACAAATATTTAGTGGGATCAGGTTTTAGTTTTAAGTTTGATTTCGCTTTTAACGTGATATGAAAAAGAAGTATATTTTAAGATTGATACGTTGTGGTATACTATTATGTTCACTTTCATCAAGTGTTCAAGCACAAGACGACCTATCAGCTCAAAATAATGACTACTACAAGGAATTTCAGGATTTGGAGAACGGGGAACTTCGTTCAGTTTTCTTTTTTAATACGCCAAATCGATATAATCTTAACTCCCCATATGATTGGTTGGATACTGTTAATGTGTATTTAAACAGTTCCGAAAAAACGAAGGACACCGTTTCCATTAGAAATTATCAGTTAATACAATCCCAGATTTACTACGACTTGGGAAATTATGAAAAGAGTTTGGCTATCGCCAGGGCATTATACGATAGTATGAAAGCCTTGCCAAAGGACACAAAGAGTATTATTCTAACGCTAATGGACAATAATTATGCGATGTTGGAACTCTATGATAAACAAATAGAGATTAGAAGGAAAAAACGCGAACTGGGATTAACGGAAAACATTTCTTTTTATGATATATACGCGAGTCTAGGTCAATATCGAAAGGCGATGCGTGATTATATGAATGAGGAGAAAAAGGAATTAAAAGATGATGATTATTATGGCCTGGCGGTTTATAATAATACCATCGGAAATTACCTCAGGTTGGATAAGTCTACACCTACGGCTCTTAGTTACTTTAAAAAATCTGAAGGATTAATTCAGGTATTTTTAAGTGATGTTACAAACCAGCGAACGGAAAAGGAAATTATTGATGGCAAAATATTAAAGGGAGTTATTATTGGGAACATAGGTAAGTGCCATGCGCAGTTAAAGGAATATGAAAAAGCCATTCCCTTTTTAGAGGAGAGTAGGGAAATAATAAAACATTATAATAAAAATAAGTTTTCTTCAGACCTGGTAGAGAATACCTTGGCCTTGGCAGACTGCTACTTGAAATTGGATAAATATGCCAAGGCAACCGATTATTTGAGTGATGATTTAAATCCGATAAAACCGGAAAATATCCTAAAACGAAATGGAATTTATGCTGATTATTATGCTAAAACCGGAGATTTTAAAAGCTCCACAACCTACTTAAGGCGTAATATTAGAATTAGGGATTCTATTGATGCGCAGGTATCCAATATAAAAAATCAACAACTGACCTCTGTTGTAACACAGGATTTGGAGAATTCTAGAAAAATGATGGAGCTACAAAAGGTTCAATTAGAAGAATCAAGAAAGGATATAAAAGCACGGGACGACAAAATAAGTTTAGTTTTTATTTCGTTGATATTTACACTTATGGGTTTTGCAGGTTTGGTGTACGCGTATTTAAAAAGTATTAAAAACCAACGGCTAATTGCAGAACAGAAATTTATTATAGAGAACTCGTTAGTTGAAAAGGATTCGTTACTTAAGGAAATCCACCACAGGGTAAAGAATAACCTACAAATGGTTTCGAGTTTGCTGAGTCTACAAACCAAAAACACGAGGAGTAAAGCGGCCATTGAGGCCTTGGAAGAAGGTAAGAGTAGGGTAAAGGCAATGGCCTTGATTCATCAAAAACTGTATCAAAACGATGATTTATCGGTCATAGAGATGCAAGGTTATATCGAGAGTTTGATCAATAGCATACAGTCTGTTTACAAAAAAGGAGGACATAATATTAGTATCACCATCGATGCGGAAGGTGTTGAATTGGATATAGATCGCGCCATACCCTTCGGATTGATATTGAATGAACTGGTATCGAATTCTTTTAAATATGCCTTTCCTCAGGATGATAGCGATGGTAAAATCTACATTCACTTACGAAAAATTGCAGGCCAAGAAGGATTTTTTGAATATACCGATAATGGTATTGGATTGCCGACCGATACAGAAGAACGTGCCAATTCTTCGATGGGCATACGGCTTATGAATAGACTGGCGAATCAATTACAGACGGCCTTAAATACGGATAAGTCAGCCGATGGGGTTCGTTTTTGGTTTAATTTCAAATAGTTAACGAAGGTTACCTTACCTTGCTCTTCAATACCAATCTATGCAATAATTTAGGAAAGAACCGTTTTAAATAAACGCCATATTTTTCTTTGCCCCCAACATAAACCTCAAATTTTTTCTTCTCAATCGCAGAAATAATGGCCTTGGCACAAAAGTCTACCGGCATACCGTTTGCTGTTGCATCATCTTCTTTTTGTAAAGCACTTCCATCTCCTGTTACGGCGTTTTTGGCAACATTGGTCTTAATAAATCCAGGACAAATTAAGGAGACTTGTATATTATCCTTATCGTGCTCCATGCGCAATGCATCAAAGAAGCCGTGTAAGGCATGTTTTGCACCACAATATCCTGAGCGATATGGAGAAGAAAATTTTCCCATTAAACTCGTAATCGTGACAAAATGTCCGCTTTTTTGGGATATGAAATACGGAAGCAAATTTTTAGTCAACTTAATTGTACCCAGGTAATTAACATCAATCATTTGTTGGTATACTTCAAATTTAGTATCGATAATCAATGATCGTTGGCTCAGTCCTCCATTATTGATTAAAATATCTATTTTACCGTAAATCGAGATGGCTTTTTTAGTTACGGAATCCAGCGAATCAAAATCGGTTAGGTCCAAGGGAAGAATAATGGCATGCTCTGGAAATTGGCAGTTGTTTTTAACTTTTTTTAAGACTTCTTCGCGTCTTGCGGAAAGTATGAGCCTACAACCCATTTTATTTAATTGATAGGTTAGTGCCTCCCCAATCCCGGAAGACGCTCCTGTAATCCAAATGACTTTATCGACCATACTACTCATACAAGCTATATTAAAGTCAAAATATAGCTAAATTTGAATGATTTTATGAAAGCAAGATTTAAAAAGTATCAATTACAATTTAAAAACCCCAGTGGAACGTCAAGGGGTATTTTACGAACCAAAGAAACTTGGTTTCTCATTTTAGAGGAGGAAGGTCGTTTTGGAATTGGAGAATGCGGACTTTTTAGGGGCCTTAGTTATGATGACGTTTCCGACTATGAGGAAAAATGTGCTTGGGTGGCCAAGAACATCTCTATTGGAGAAATCGGGTTGTTAAAGGATCTGAGTGATTTTCCAAGCATTCAATTCGGGTTAGAACAGGCATTTTTATCCCTTCGCTCCCAACATACATTTGAACTTTTTGATTCCCCGTTTTTAAATAAATTGCAACCGATCAACATCAACGGACTTGTTTGGATGGGGGATGCGGATTTTATGCACCAGCAAATTGAAGAGAAACTAAAAAATGGGTTTACCTGTATTAAAATGAAGATAGGGGCCATCGGGTTCGATAAGGAAATCGAATTATTAAAATCCATTAGAAAAAGATATCCAAAAGAGGAAATAGAATTACGTGTAGATGCCAATGGGGCTTTTTCACATACCGACGCTTTTGATAAACTAGAAGTATTATCAAGTTTAGATCTACATTCCATTGAACAACCTATTCTGCAAGGCCAATGGAATACGATGCGTGACCTTTGCGCCAACACGCCCTTGCCTATAGCGCTAGATGAAGAATTGATTGGCATAACAGATGTAACAAAAAAGGAAGAACTATTACTAACTATCAAACCACAGTATATCATTCTTAAGCCTAGTTTGGTGGGGGGTTATGGTGGAAGTAACGAATGGGTCGATTTGGCAGAAAAGTATGGTATAGGCTGGTGGATTACCAGTGCGTTGGAAAGTAATATAGGTTTAAATGCCATTGCACAATGGACGGCTACCCTCGAGAATAAAATGCCGCAGGGTCTGGGCACGGGTTCCTTGTTCACGAATAATTTTGAAAGTCCTTTAGAAGTAGCCAAAGGCGGTCTATATTACAACAGGTCAAAAAACTGGGAAAATAATTTAATTGAGAATTTATGTACATAGAGCAGGCGTATAAAGGATTTAGCGATAGCTGGCGTTATATTTTAGGCATATTTGGTGTTTTTGTCGTTTGGCAATTCATAGGAGCTATTCCTTTATTGGTGGCATTGGCATTAAAGGATGGGGGTATGGCTGCTATGATGAGTGGTGATATAGGTGCCATGTCAAAGGTTTTAGGGTCAAGTACCTTTTTGTTTTTTTTGCTTTTGACCTTCGTTATTGGATTAATAGCAGTCTTTGTTTTTGTAAAATTATTGCACGGGCAATCTATTAAGGCCTTAACCACCGCCCGAAAAAAAATAGATTGGAAACGCATACTCTTTTCATTTGTGCTGTGGGCCGTCATTTCGGTGATTTTTATTTTTTTGGATATTTATTTAGCTCCTGAAGATTACGAATTCAATTTCAATCTGGTTCCTTTTTTGACCCTTGCGGTCGTTGCAATTTTAATGATTCCATTGCAGACCAGTATGGAGGAATATTTTATCAGGGGCTATATGATGCAAGGTCTAGGGGTTATTACTAAAAATAGATGGTTTCCCTTGGTTTTTACATCTTTGTTGTTCGGTTTAATGCACATATTGAATCCAGAAGTTGAGAAACTAGGCTACGGAATTTTAATATTTTATATAGGAACTGGATTCTTTCTTGGGATTTTAACACTGATGGATGAAGGCCTTGAATTGGCCTTGGGGTTTCACGCGGCGAATAATCTTACCGCAGCTTTGTTGGTTACAGCCGACTGGACCGCATTTCAAACGGATTCTATGTATCGGGATATCTCCGATCCAGTTTTAGGATGGGATGTTTTAGTGCCCGTTTTTATCGTATTTCCAGTTCTCCTGTATCTATTTTCAAAAATATATGAATGGACCGATTGGAAGGAAAAACTTACCGGAAAAGTTTTGACCAAAGAAGCATTTTTGGATGAGCAAGCCAAATAAGGTATTCAAAGTAAAAATACATCGCAGTTTTTGCATCAATGGCAGAAAACTTTCTATACAGGACCTGGTTGAATTAAGTTACAGCTACATAAAAGAAGGAGCCGAATTTGAGAAATCCATAGGACAGTTTTTGCTGGATTGGGTAGATAATTTCCCAACACTTGAAGTAAAAACATCGGGGTCTACCGGCAAGCCAAAAACCATTCTTTTAAAAAAAGAATACATGGTAAATAGTGCCCTAGCGACTGGTGGCTATTTCGGACTTTCGGCTAACGATTCGGCAGTTCTTTGTTTGCCTGCAAGTTATATAGCCGGGAAGATGATGCTGGTCAGGGCCATGGTTTTGGGTTTAGATCTTCATATCATTCCACCAATCTCAAACCTAGTATTGGAAAAGAATAGGTCGTTTGATTTTGGGGCGATGGTCCCCTTGCAGGTTATGAATTCGTTGCCTCTAGTTTCTAAAATCAAGATCTTGCTAATTGGAGGTGCTTCGGTATCTGCAGCACTGAGGTCCAAGTTGGCAGACGGTGAAAATAGTATCTATGAGACCTATGGCATGACGGAAACGATTACACATATCGCAGCAAGGCCCTTAAACAATTTAAAGGGTACGGATAGCGGAGGGGAAATTCCCTTTCAAACCCTTCCGAATATCAAATTTTCTCAAGATAAAAGGGGTTGTTTGGTCATTGACGCACCAAAAGTGACCGACGAAATAGTTGTGACCAATGATGTTGTGGAATTGGTTTCTGATACCGAGTTCAGATGGATGGGACGCTTTGATAATGTTATAAATTCTGGAGGAGTAAAATTACACCCAGAACGGATTGAACAAATCCTTTCCGGATATTTGACGATGCCTTTTTTTGTAACGGGTATGGAAGATGAAAGTTTAGGTCAAAAATTGGTTTTACTGGTAGAGGGAAAGCTAAGCCTCGATACTGTTCAAACCGTATTGGATTCGGTCACCGAACTCCATACATACCAAAGGCCTAAACAAATTCTTGGCACCGACCAGTTTCAACGAACCCTAAGCGGAAAAATTGAGCGTAAGAAAACCCTTCAACAGGTTTTGATACCATAGATAAATCCATTATTTTTCAATCACCTAATTAATCAAATGTATTCTTATGATAAAATATTTTTTTGCTGGACTCTTTGTAATTCAATGTATATCCGTTGATGCACAACGTGTTCTTAATGAGCAGGAAAGAGCAGTAGTGGTCGATGAAATTTTGGATGACCGCTTCAATAATCTATTGCCCCAATTAATGGATGCGGCCGGTTTGGATATGTGGGTGGTTATTTCTAGGGAATACAATGAAGACCCTGTGCTCCGTACCATGCTCCCTGCAACTTGGTTGAATGCCAGAAGAAGAACGATATTGTTATTCTATCGGGACAAAGCTAAAAATACTATTGAAAAGTTGGCCGTAGCTCGATATAACGTGGGGAAAAATATTGAATCGGCATGGGACAAGGAGAAGGAACCCGATCAATGGAAGCGTTTGATGCAACTGATATCAGAAAGAAATCCGAAGAAAATCGGACTTAATTTTTCAAAGGATCATAATATAGCCGATGGTTTGGATAAGACGGATTATGACGAATTTATGTCCAATCTACCTAAGAAGTTCGCTTCAAAGGTAGTATCGGCAGAGCAATTGGCCGTACGGTGGATAGAGACAAGAACAGAACGGGAAATGGTCATCTACAACCAATTGGTGGATATTACCCATGATATTATTGCAGAAGCGTTTTCTGAGCAGGTAATCACGCCAGGGATCACCACAACCTCTGAAGTGGAATGGTGGATGCGTCAAAAGGTGACCGATTTGGGTCTGGAAACCTGGTTTCACCCCACGGTTGATATTCAACGTAGCAAAGAAGAATTGGTAAGTCATTTGTATTCTTTTTCAGGTAGGCCAGAAGATATGGTCATCTTACCGGGCGATTTGTTGCATTGCGATTTCGGGATAACTTACTTACGGTTAAATACGGATTGTCAAGAATTGGCCTATGTGCTAAAACCAGGAGAAAAGTCCGCCCCCGATTTTCTAGTTGATGGCTTAAAAGATGGAAATAGGGTGCAGGATTTTTTAACTACCAATATGATAAAAGGCAGAACGGGAAATGAAATTCTGTCCAAAGCTTTAAGCGAAGCCAAGGCAGCGGGACTCAGGCCGTCTATTTATACACATCCTTTGGGAATGTACGGTCACTCCGCAGGGACTACCATTGGCATGTGGGATAGCCAAGGGGGCGTTATGAAAGACGATGGCGAAAATTATCCCTTAAATCCCAATACCGTATACGCCATCGAACTTAACACCACGGTGAATATTCCTGAATGGAACCGTGATATTCGGATCATGTTGGAAGAAGCCGGGTTTTATGGCGAAAATGGTTTTAGATATGTAAATGGCCGCCAAACGGAATTATTATTGATACCGAGGGTCAAAAGTCATCAAGGGAATTAAATAGTTATAAAAAAGATTGTACTAGTACTCGTTTTGGTAAACCAATTTATTTGGTCACAAGTAGATTCAACTAGTACGATACGATTTGTTGGGATACTTCATCATCCATGTATGCGCGAAATTTGGAAAATGATTTTTCTGTTTTGGAAAGCCATTTTACGAAGACAGAAAAAGCGGAAGTTCAGTTATTGAGTTTTGATAATTCCGTAACAGAGAAAAATTTCACTGTGTTAGCTGGAGACTGGCATCTTCTACGTGAAGAATTGGAAGGTTTAGCCTATGATGGGGCAACGATCTTCTCAAATTTAAAAGG
>JBBSKR010000131.1:0-9757 GCA_038256135.1 Flavobacteriales bacterium
GTAAAGGTTTTCATGACCGAAGTAAGCAGAAAATACGTTTTTGATTTCGATAGCACCTTGACTAGAGTGGAGGCTTTGGACGTACTGGCTGAAATGACCTTGGAGGGAAAACCAAACAAAGAAGAAATCATTAAGGAAATTCAGAATATCACCAATCTAGGCATAGATGGGGATATTTCTTTTACCGAGTCTTTGGAGCGCCGTATTAAGCTATTGCATGCCAATAAGGATGATTTGGACGGACTGGTAAAAGATCTTCGTAATAAAATATCGAAATCGATTGCCTCCAATAAGGAGTTTTTTGAAAAGTATGCGGACGATATCTATGTAATATCTTGTGGTTTTAAAGAGTTTATCGATCCCATAGTTGCAGAATATAATATTCCTTCTGATCGTGTGTATGCAAATACATTTAAGTTCGATCAAGAAGGGAATATCATCGGTTTTGATGAAAAAAATGTACTTTCCCAACATAACGGCAAGATAGATTGCCTTAGGCAAATGGACCTAGAAGGAGAAGTTCAGGTCATAGGGGATGGTTATAGTGATTATGTGATGCGACAAGCCGGCATAGCGCACAAGTTTTTTGCCTATACTGAAAACGTACATAGAGAAAAGGCCGCAAATAATGCGGATTTTGTTACACCAAGTTTAGATGAATTTTTATTTGTGAATAAGTTGCCAAGAAATATCTCGTACCCCAAGAATAGGATTAAGGTCCTATTATTAGAAAATGTACATACTGCTGCATTTGAAAATCTTTCAGAAGATGGTTTTTCAGTTGAACTGATCAAGAATAGTTTGTCGGAAGATGAGCTCATTGAAAAAATTAAGGGCGTTCACGTTCTAGGCATACGATCCAAGACGCAGGTAACCAAGACGGTACTTGATGCTGCCGATAAATTATTGGTGGTCGGTGCCTTTTGTATAGGAACTACCCAGATTGATTTGGAAAATGCAAAGAAAAAAGGAGTCGTTGTTTTTAATGCGCCGTACAGTAATACAAGGTCGGTAGTAGAATTGGCCATTGGAGAGATCATCATGTTGATGCGTAGCGTATTTGACCGTAGTAGGGAGATTCATGAAGGGCAATGGCAAAAAACAGCAACGGGATCAAGGGAAGTCCGTGGTAAAAATTTAGGTATAATAGGTTATGGTAATATCGGAAAGCAATTATCGGTGTTGGCAGAAGCTATGGGAATGCGCGTATATTATTATGATGTGGACGATAAGTTAGCCCTGGGTAATGCGGTTAAGTGTACCACTTTAGAGGATTTATTGAACGTTTCAGATGTGGTAACACTACATATCGATGATAATAGGGCCAATAAGAATTTTATTGGGGAGCGCGAAATAAAGCAGATGAAGAAAGGTGCCATGCTCATCAACCTTTCCAGAGGATTTGTGGTGGACATCGATGCACTTGCAGGTGCTTTAAAAACCGGTCATATCGGTGGTGCCGCTATAGATGTATATCCAGATGAACCGGCAAGTAACGGGGAGTTCCATACAAAATTACAAGGCTTTCCTAATGTGATATTAACCCCGCATGTAGGTGGTAGTACAGAAGAGGCGCAACGAGATATCGCCGATTTTGTACCTAACAAGATTATGGATTATATCAACTCTGGCAACACGGTAGATGCCGTTAATTTCCCCAATATACGTTTGCCAAAACAAAACAAATCGCATCGTTTTCTTCATATCCATAAAAATGTACCCGGTATCATGGCCAAGATCAACAAGGCTTTGGCACAATATGAATTGAACATCTCCAGTCAATATCTTTCTACGGATAATGAGGTTGGCTATGTAATAACCGATTTGGACAGGGAATATAATAAGGATGTTATCAAGGCACTGAAAAAGGTAGAGAATACCATTAAATTTAGGGTTCTTTATTAGGAAGATTTTGTTTAAAGTACAAACTAGAAACTTGAGATTAGAAATTAGAAAGTATTGGACTTGAACTTGTTACCTGAGCGCAGGAGAAGGTTGATTTTTGAATTTGTTTTTGATTTTTGAACTTGAGCTTTTTTTTGAACTTTGAGTTTGTTTTTGTTTTTTGAACTTGAGCTTTGTGTTTGAACTTTGATTTTGAGTTTGAGTTTGAACTTTGATATTGAGTTTGAGTTTGAACTTTGAGTTTGTTTTTGTTTTTTAAACTTGACTTTTGAACTTGATTCTTGAACTTCACTCATGATGATACGGCTCGTTCTTTAAAATGGTAAAGGCCCTATAAATTTGTTCTGTAATAAATAGGCGAACCATTTGATGGGAAAAGGTCATTTTGGAAAGGCTTATTTTACCCGATGCCTTGGCATAGACTTCATTGCTGAAACCATAGGGTCCACCAATAAGGAAAACCAATTGTTTTATTCCAGCATTCATTTTCTTCTGCAAATAGAATGAAAATTCAACCGAAGAATAGTGTTTGCCTTTTTCGTCAAAGAGTATCAGAACATCTGTAGGGGCCAATCTTTTGAGGATAAGTTCACCTTCCTTTTGCGTTTGTTGTTCTTCTGATAAATTTTTGGTTTTTTTTACATCCGGCATCAACTCCATTTCAAAATTGATATAGTGCCGTAGTCGCTTTTGATAAATTTCTATAAGCTCCTGAAGTTGAGAACTATCGGTTTTGCCTATGGCCAAAAGTTTTATAGTCATATTTTAAAAGTAAATCAATTTCGCAAATGGATTTGTAATTTAGCAAAACATTAGATACAATACTTATGATTTCAGAAGAACAATTTAAGGAGGAGATTACATTGATCATAGCAAACGCTATACGTGAAGATGTGGGTGACGGCGACCATAGTTCCTTGGCTTGTGTTCCTGATACGGCAGTAGGCAAGGCCAAATTACTGGTCAAGGACGAAGGGATCATAGCTGGTGTCGATTTTGCAAAATTGGTATTTTATTTTATAGATCCCAATTTAACCATAGATGTGCAAATATCGGATGGATCTGCCGTTAAGAAGGGCGATGTGGTTTTCTATGTGGAAGGAAGTTCCCAAAGTATTTTAAAGGGAGAACGCTTGGTGCTCAATGCTATGCAACGAATGAGCGCAATTGCTACAAAGACAAATATGTTCGTGAATTTATTGAAAGGGACCGATGCCAAAATTTTGGACACTAGAAAAACCACACCGGGTATTCGAGCTTTGGAAAAATGGGCGGTAAAAATTGGCGGGGGTGAAAATCACAGATTTGCTCTCTATGATATGATCATGTTAAAGGATAACCACATAGATTTTGCGGGGGGTATTACCAAGGCCATAAAAAAAACCAAACAGTATTTGAAAGAAACAAAAAGGGACTTAAAAATTATTGTTGAGGCCAGGAACTTGGTGGAAATTGAGGAAATATTGGAGTCGGATGGAGTGTATCGTATTCTGATAGATAATTTCAATTATGAGGATACCCGTAAAGCCGTAAAATTAATCGGGGATACCTGCTTGACCGAGTCTTCTGGCGGAATCAATGAAAAAACGATTAGGGCGTATGCGGAATGTGGTGTGGATTATATTTCATCGGGCGCATTAACGCATTCGGTATACAATATGGATTTAAGTTTAAAAGCGGTATAAATGTCGTTAGAGGTCGAGGAAAAACTAGAAAAGATTCCTGTAATAAATTGGTGTGTCCGATTTTTAAAGAAGCTGAGATTACCCGGTTTCGAGGGACTTTCAGTTTATGACCTGTTAGAGATGTATGTATTTGGAATTTTAAAGGGAACCTTGTCCACACGTGCAAGCGCCATTGCTTTTAGTCTATTTATGGCCCTATTTCCATTATTGATATTCATGGTGACCTTAGTGCCCTTTTTTGTTTCGTATATCAGCATTGAACATGGGGATTTCGATGTTCAATTCCGATTGTTTTTGGAATCCTTTTTACCTAATGCAACTGGTGATTATTTTGGTGAGGTATTTCAGCAAATCAAAGATCAAAAAAGAGGCGATTTGCTATCATCGGCCTTTTTACTTTCCATTTTTCTGATTGCAAATGGGGTGAACTCAATATTTGGAGGATTTGAAACCTCGTACCACATTGAATTGACTCGAAATATTTTTCGGCAGTATCTTTATGCCTTAATGGTAGGGCTGATTTTGGCAGTTTTAATCATTTTAGGCTTTGTGGCATTTATTTATTTTGAGTTTTTGTTGGGTTACCTGTCTAAATATGCGGAAAAACAGGGAGGTTTTGTTCTTGGTGAAGAAGAAGTGATGGGGATACAAATAATAAGGGTATTGTTCTTTATTATTCTTTCGTACTTTACAACGGCCATCCTTTACTATTATGGGACAAGGGAAGGTAAGCAGGCACGTTTCTTTTCCATTGGCGCTTTCATGACCACCATCTTATTTTTAATCACTTCCTATCTTTTTGGAATCTATGTTGAAAAATTTGCCCGTTACAATGAATTATATGGAGCCCTTGGAGGATTATTGATCTTAATGGTCTACATCTGGTTAAATTCTAATATATTGCTACTTGGGTTTGAGTTGAATGCATCCCTAAATACATTACGTAAAATCACAAGAAAAGAATGAAAAATCAAATTGTCCGGTTAAGCCTTTTATGTTTCCTTCTGTTTTCAGTAAGTGCATCGGCCCAATCCGTTTTTGGAAAATGGAAAACGATTGATGATCGTACCGGTAAACCTAAAGGAATCATAAAAATTTATGAAGAGGACGGACTCATGTATGGCAAGGTGGTTGAAATCTTGGAAGAAGGAAAGGAAGATGTAAAATGTACAAAGTGTGAGGGAGAACTTAAGGATAAGCCGGTAGAAGGTATGGAGATTATCACGGCTGGTGAAAAAGATGATGACGGGGAATGGAAAGGAAAAAGATTGTTTGATCCAGAACAGGGGATGACCTTCCGATTTAAGATATGGTTGAATCCTGATAATCAAAACGAATTGAAAGTAAGAGGGTATCTAGCGTTTATTTACAGAACACAAACTTGGTTGCGCGTGGAAGGATAGTTGATATGGCCAATTTCATTAATGTAATACTACCTATACCCTTAGAACGGCATTTTACCTATAGCATTACGGAACAGGAAGCTGCTGTGCTACAACCTGGTATGCGTGTAGCCGTACCTTTCGGAAAATCGAAAATTTATACGGGAATAATTTACAGTGTACACAAAACCCCACCACAAGCTTATGAAGCGAAAGAAATACATGAGTTATTGGACGATTTTCCTATCGTTACCACGATACAATTAAAACATTGGGAATGGATTGCTTCCTATTATATGTGCACCTTAGGGGAGGTGGTACGTAGTGCCCTGCCTGGGGCTTTTTTATTGGAAAGCGAGACCTTGGTACTCCGCAATATCGAATTTGAGATTGATGAAAATGAGCTTGAAGATGATGAGTTTTTGGTATTTGAAGCGCTCCAACATCAATCCATACTTAAGGTACAAGAGGTCGCTGCCATTGTGGATCGTAAAAATGTACTACCAATACTTCAACGATTGTTGGAGAAAAAAGTCATAGTACTCAAAGAGGAAGTATATGAACAATACAAACCTAAACTGGTACGCTTTGTAAAATTGGGTGCGGATTACCATACAGATGAAAACCTGGAAGAACTTTTGAATTCTCTAAGTAGGGCGCCCAAGCAAAGTCAAGTGGTACTTGCTATTTTTCAAATACAAGGAAGCACCAAAAAACCAATAAAGGTTTCGGAACTGGAAAAATCCAGTGGTAGCTCTAAGGCTATAATAAAGACTTTGGTAGATAAAGGAATCCTCGAAGAATATTATATCCAGACCGATAGGGTCACCTACGAAGGAACTTCGGATAATTCAGAAAGTAAAGATCTTAATGACCATCAGGAGAAAGCATTGACCGATATTAAATCTGCCTTTGAACAAAATAAGGTCACCTTATTAAAAGGAGTTACCTCTTCTGGTAAGACCGAAGTATATGTAAAATTAATTGAAGAATGCTTGAAAAAGGGCTTACAGGCCCTGTATCTTTTGCCTGAGATTGCATTGACTACGCAATTGATCAGCAGGTTACAAGAATATTTCGGTGAAAAAATCGCCATTTACCATTCAAAATATAGTGTACAGGAACGGGTAGAAGTATGGCAGAATGTTTTACAATCGAAACCCAAGGCCCAATTGGTCATTGGTGCGCGATCGGCCTTGTACTTGCCTTTTAGCAAATTAGGGTTGGTCATCGTTGATGAAGAGCATGAAAGTTCTTTCAAACAATTTGATCCTGCACCGAGATATCACGCCCGGGATGCTGCCATAGTTTTGGGAAATTTACATGGGGCACAAGTATTGTTGGGTTCGGCGACACCTAGTGTGGAAAGTTTTTACAATGCACAAACAGGAAAATATGGTTATGCCGAAATTACCAGACGCTTTGGTAACGTATTGATGCCGGATATGGAATTGGTCGATATCAAAGAGGCAGCTAAAAAAAAACGGATGAAGGGTCATTTCTCTGAACGGTTGCTTTCAGAGATAGAAGGGACACTTGCTGCAGGTGACCAGATCATACTGTTCCAGAACAGAAGGGGGTTCGCACCATTGTTGGAATGTTTGACCTGCGGGCACACACCACAATGTCCCAATTGTGATGTTAGTCTTACCTATCACCAATTTCGGAATCAATTGCGGTGTCATTATTGTGGTCATCATACTGCCTTGCCTGAAAGTTGTGTTGCCTGTGGGAGTCCGGAATTGGATACCAAAGGATTTGGGACCGAACAAATAGAAACGGAAATCACCTCCCTTTTTCCTGAAGCTAAAGTTGGGCGTATGGATTTGGATACGACCCGTGGTAAGCACGGTTATGAAAAGATAATCACTGCTTTTGAGCAAAAGGAGTTGGATATTTTGGTTGGAACCCAAATGCTCACAAAAGGGCTCGATTTTAGAAATGTAAACTTGGTCGGGGTCATGAATGCCGACTCACTATTAAATTTCCCGGATTATCGGGCACATGAAAGAACCTATCAATTATTGACCCAAGTATCTGGTAGGGCAGGGCGTACAAAAAAAAGGGGTAAGGTCATCATTCAAACCTATAACCCATATCATCAGATATTAAAACAAGTGACATCAGGTGACTATGATGGAATGTATGCAGAACAATACTATGAAAGGGAACAGTATAAATACCCACCCGTTAACCGTATCATTAAAGTTACGTTCAAGCATAAAAACTATACCACACTTAATGAAGCTGCCGATTGGTTTTCTGGAGCCTTACGCACTAATTATGGAGGAACTGTTTTGGGTCCGGAATATCCGCCTGTAGCCAGAATACGAAATCAATATTTGAAACATATATTGATAAAGGTCGATAAGGTAAAATCGCTTGCACAGACCAAGGCAAAAATAAAACGCATAGAGAAATCCTTTAATGCCATCTCAATGTTCAGAAGTGTAAGGGTCATATACAATGTAGATCATATATAAAATAAAAAGACCGCTATTTAGCGGTCTTTTTGGAAGAAAGTAAAATTATATCATACTCTTATACGTTACTTAGCGCTTCGGCCAGTTCTGTTTTTTTGTTTCGGCTTAACGGAATCGATCTTCCACTAACTTCTACATTTTTGCTGTTGAATTTTTCAACCTTTTCTAGATTGATGATATAGGATTTGTGAATTCTCAAAAACTTGTCTTCCGGCAATTGCTTCTCAAAAGATTTCATTGTTGATAAAATTACGATATTCGCTTCATCGGTTACCAATTTAATATAGTCGCCAAGTGCTTCGACCCACTTAATATCATTTAAAATAACCTTTCTTTTCTTAAGATTACTCTTTACGAAAATATGCTCTTCATCTTCGTTAATGCGGTGCATTTGCTCGTAATTTGCAACGGCTCTTTTTACCGATGCGTCAAAACGGGCCACGGTGATCGGTTTATGTAAATAATCCGTTACATCATAGTCAAATGCTTTGAGGGCATAATCCGGTTTTCCAGTGATCAAAATTACTTGAGGACTGTTTTCTAGGGACTCGAGTAGGTCGAACCCTGTAATGATTGGCATTTCAACATCAAGAAATATAAGATCTATTTCATGGTTCTTGATACCGTTTTTAGCTTCGATAGCATTACTGTATTCTGCTACCATAGTTAAATTAGGATGATTGTTTACCAACTTTGCAACGGCCATCCTTTGCATGGATGAATCGTCAACGATGATACTTCTTAACTTCATAAGGGCTGATTTGTGGGGTTAAATCATCGACAAATTACCGAAAAAACCTGACGTATTACAACAAAAGATGTGAATATTGCAGTATTGATCGTATATTTGGTAATCATCATATGATTAAGATTTGGTTTAAATTTTAAAGTTGTTACCATTCAATAACGAAGAATATTCCTATTTCTTATAATTATTTTAAAATAATATCTATTTTTGCACTCCTTAAAACAAAATATAATATGAACCATTACGAAACTGTTTTCATTTTGAATCCCGTTCTATCAGATGTACAGATAGAGGAAACAGTTAAGAAATTCGAGGATTTCTTAATTAACAATGGAGCCAAAATGGTCTCCAAGGAAAATTGGGGGCTTAAGAAATTGGCCTATCCTATCCAAAACAAAAAAAGTGGTTTTTACCACTTGTTCGAATTTACTAACACTGGCGAGGTAGTTTTACCTTACGAACAGGAGTTTAGGAGAGATGAACGTGTGATGCGCTTCTTGACCGTTAAATTGGACAAGCACGCTATTGCATGGGCAGAGAGAAGAAGAACAAGAAATAAAACCGCTAAAAAGGCTTAAGTATTATGGCAACATTACAACAACAGGCAAAAGGAAAGAAAGATGGGGAGATTAGGTATCTAACCCCATTAAACATTGAGACCAACACTAAAAAGAAGTATTGTCGCTTTAAAAAATCCGGTATTAAATACGTGGATTATAAGGATGCTGATTTTTTATTGAAGTTGGTAAACGAGCAAGGTAAGTTATTGCCAAGAAGACTTACCGGTACTTCTTTGAAGTATCAAAGAAAAGTGGCCCAAGCGGTAAAAAGAGCTCGTCATTTGGCATTAATGCCATATGTTGCTGATTTATTAAAATAAAAGAAAAGGAACATGGAGCTTATATTAAGAGAAGACGTACAGAATTTAGGTTTTAAAGATGATGTGGTTAATGTTAAGAACGGATACGGAAGAAATTTCCTTATTCCACAGGGCTTGGCTGCGATGGCGACACCGTCCGCTAAAAAAGTTTTAGCCGAAAATCTAAAGCAAAGAGCACATAAAGAGAAGAAAGTAGTAGATGCCGCCAAGAAGACCGAAGAGGCATTGAAAGCTTTAGAATTGAAAATTACCGCTAAGACAGGAACTGCCGATAAATTGTTCGGTTCTGTTACCAATGGTGATTTGGCCGATGCCTTGGCTAAGGAAGGTCATGAAATAGATAAGAAATTTATTAGCATTCAAGGTGGTGCGGTCAAAAGAACTGGACCTTATAATGCACAGATCAGATTACACCGTGAGGTTGTTGTTGATTTCGGTTTTGAAGTAATTGCAGAGCAGAAGTAATTTTTAAATTATTTAATACATAGGCCTTTCAGTATACTGGAGGGCTTTTTTTTGATTTGTAATGAAATATGTCGTAATTCTTCAGACCACCGAATAAAACGTTCATTTTCGAATTGCAATTGCTTAACGGCAGGCGGGTCTGACTTTTAAAACAAATAAATAGCAACAGGTGAAATATACAAGGCTTACAAAAGAACAATTAGAAGAAC
>JBBSKR010000132.1:0-9718 GCA_038256135.1 Flavobacteriales bacterium
ATCAGCATACGTACATTTCCTATATTCTAGTTCCATCCCCCTAAAATAAAAAAAGGAGCAAATTTCTTTGCTCCTAACGGGGGAATTTTTCTAATTAATGACTTGGGTTTTAAAGCGTTTAGAAATACTATGACTGCGTATTTCTAGGTTAGTTGGGCATCTACCGCAAAAAATTGTCTTTGGCCGTCTTCAAATCACATAATCAGGGCTTATTTTTTAGGATTATTCCTTTTGTCTTTTAGCAAATATCTTACCAGCAGTCCTTACCAATAGTGTGTCTTCTTCTGTTTCTTTCAATTCCACCAAATCATCCGGGAAATCAGTACCTGGATAACTTACCGTGTATATGCCACTGTTTATGGTCCATTTAAAATCTGTCAAAAATACAACGTCACCGTTTTTGTAGCCATGAAATCGACCTAGATAGACATCGTTGAAAATCCACTCCTCATTATCTATGGTCATCTTATTGGTATTGGTCGCAGTTTTTACCGTATTCTTCCAGATACCGATAATGGGGTCATCATTAACTTCAATTTTTGAACAAGAGGTAACAAGTATCAATGCAATGAGGCAATTTAACAGGGTCTTCATTTTAGGTTCAGTTTATAAAGCGATTTGGGATTCACTTTTGATTGCATTTCAAATATATGTAGTCTTTTTCTTACTTAGCAAACTATGTGGTAAAACCGCTCATACTTGTGGTGAATCAAGAAAAATGTAGCTGTCATAGCAACTATATGCAGCATGGATACCCCCAATGTGCATTTTGAAGATTTTTGCTTTCAAAGTAAATTCGAGAAGATGTTTTTTCGATTTTTCATCGGAAAATCTACTGTATCGAGAACCTTTTATTGCCTTAATTGGTCATCGATAGTTTTTTACTTCATTGTATTCCGAAAAAAACCAGAGCTGACATTAGGTTTCAAATACATAACGGGTCAAATACCTGGTGAAAAGAGGGGAGCTGTTTCGGGGTGAGGGAAAGAAATAGAAATAACATACTTGCAATAAAAAAACTATCAAAATATTAGACAAAAAAAAGTGCGACCCAGGTGGGTCGCTCTTATGTAATTTGCTTAAAGAAATTTATAACATAAATAACTTTTTGGTAAGTCGTAAAAATCCACTAAAGAAATCATTACGATACACTTGTACTTTTTCCTCTGATGCGATGCGATTAAATTGGAAGTCCATGCTGGCTAAGATATTAATGGGTTAATTGAGTTTCATTATCTTAAATATAGGTTCAATCAACCAAATTCGACAAATTAATGTTGTGAACTGCAGTCTAATTGTTGTGAAAAAATGAAATTCTTTTAATATGCAGCAAATACGCCTTACTTAATTGATATCCATTTCTGGCACTTCCCCTCTTACCAGTAGGGAACCGGCCGTTGCCACTTTAATTTCTTCCACTGTAACGCCAGGGGCCCGTTCCAACAATAGAAAACCATCTTTGGTGACTTCCAATACCGCTAGATTGGTTACAATTTTTTTTACGCAAGCCACGCCAGTCAAAGGAAGCGTACACTTTTTTAAAAGTTTGGAATCTCCTGCCCTATTGGTATGCATCATGGCCACAATAATATTCTCGGCAGAGGCGACCAAATCCATGGCACCCCCCATGCCTTTTACCATTTTACCGGGTATTTTCCAATTTGCTATATCGCCATTGTCGGCCACTTCCATAGCGCCCAATATGGTCAAGTCAACATGTTTCCCCCTGATCATGGAAAAACTTGTCGCAGAGTCAAAAAAGGATGCGCCCGGTAAAGCGGTAATGGTCTGTTTTCCTGCATTGATCAAATCCGCATCCTCTTCACCCTCAAAAGGGAAAGGGCCCATTCCTAGTATTCCATTTTCACTTTGAAACTCGACACTAATATCGTCCCTTACAAAATTAGCAACCAAAGTTGGAATTCCTATTCCGAGGTTTACATAGTAACCGTCCTCAACTTCTTGTGCAATTCTTTTCGCTATACCATTTTTGTCTAACATATTATTTCTTTTGACGCACTGTTCTTTGTTCTACACGCTTTTCATAGTTCTTTCCTTGAAAGATTCGTTGTACAAATATTCCTGGAATGTGTATCTGATTGGGGTCCAACTCCCCCGCTGGTACCAATTCTTCTACCTCTGCCACCGTAATAGTCGCTGCACCGCACATACAAGGATTAAAATTTCTAGCAGTACCCTTGAATATTAAATTTCCCGCTGCATCGCCTTTCCAAGCCTTTACAAAGGCAAAATCTGCCTTGAAAGCCTCTTCCAACACGTACATTTGACCATTGAACTCCCGTACCTCTTTTCCAACCGCAACCTCAGTACCATATCCGGCGGGAGTGAAAAATGCCGGAAAGCCAGCTTGGGCAGCCCTACATTTTTCGGCTAAAGTACCTTGTGGGGTTAATTCTACTTCCAGTTCACCGCTAAGCATCTGTCGCTCGAACTCGGCATTCTCCCCTACATAAGAGGATATCATTTTTTTTATCTGATGCTTTTTTAATAGTAACCCTAAGCCAAAATCATCTACCCCTGCGTTGTTGGAAATACAGGTAATGTCCTTTACCCCCTGTCTGACCAATTCAGCTATAGCGTTTTCCGGGATACCACATAAACCAAAACCCCCTAGCATTAGGGTCATTCCGTTTGTTACTCCGTCCACGGCTTCCGTTACATTTGCTACTGTTTTACGTATCATTGTTCATTGTATTAACGTCCTACTAAAATACCATTTTTAAATGGATTTCATAAAAAAAGGCCATAGCGTTTGCCATGGCCTTCATAAATTTTAAAGCTATTTTTTCTAAAAATCCAAATCTTCCAAATCGTTTTCCAAATCGTTTTCCTCTTGCTTTTCCTCTGCAAATTTGCTACAATCCAATTCTATGGAAATATCTTCTGGCTTTTCAAAATCACTTTTTGAAATTCCTAATTCCTCATCGGCATAATTCTTTTTCATATACAATCCCCAAATAGGCAATGCCATGGAAGCACCTTGTCCGTATAATGTTCTTGAAAAGTGGATAGCCCTTTCTTCTCCACCAACCCAAACCCCAGTAACCAAATTGGGAACCATGCCCATAAACCAACCATCACTCTGGTTTTGTGTGGTGCCTGTTTTACCCGCGATAGGATTGGTGAGCTCATACGGATATCCGGTAATGATTTCCTTGTAGAGGGTATTGTCCTTATTTCCACTACCTCTAAGTCTAGCGCCTGATCCAGATTCTGTAACACCTTTCATCAAATCGATCATGGCATAGGAAACGTCTTTGCTCAATACATCCTTCGTTTCCGGCACATATTCGTACAGTACTGTACCTTCCTTATTTTCTATCCGGGTGACCATAACCGGTTTTACATATACGCCCTGGTTAGCAAAGGTACCATAAGCCCCAACCATTTCATATACATTAAAATCAGGGGTGCCGAGCGCAATGGAAGGCACTTCTGGTATATCTCTATTTAGTCCTAAATTACGAACCATCGTGACTACGGATTTAGGACCTACCTCATCAATCAATTGTGCCGTAATCGTATTAATAGAATTGGCCAAGGCCCTTTTTAAAGTATAGCTGTTGCCGGAATATTTACCGTCTGAATTTCTTGGACACCATGGCTCCGGATTTCCATGCTTGCCTGCTTCAATACAATATTGGGTATCTGGCCTAGTTTCACAGGGGGATAAACGCAATTGGTCAATGGCGGCAGCGTATACAAACGGCTTAAATGTAGAACCAGCTTGTCTTGATCCCTGAATTACATTGTCATATTGAAAATGTTTGTAATTGAGCCCACCAACCCATGCTTTTACATGACCTGTTTGGGGTTCCATAGACATCATAGCAGCCCTTAGAAAGGTTTTGTAATACCGAATGGAGTCCAAGGGGGTCATAATGGTGTCCTTTTCCCTAGTATCACTTTTCCAGTCGAACACCGTCATTTCGGCTTTTTTGGTAAAGGATTCCCGGATTTCCTTTTCAGAACTCCCTGCTTCTTCCATTTTGCGCCAACGTTCCGAATTTTTCATGGCACGTTCCATAATACTGCTGGTCTCTTCTGGAGTAATATCCAAAAATGGGGCCGTCGGGTTACGATCCGGAGTGTTTTGGTGGAAAAATTCCTCCTGTAAATTGGCCATATGTTTATATACCGCCTCTTCCGCATTGGCCTGCATTTTGGAATCTATAGTGGTATAAATCTTCAGTCCGTCCAGATAGAGGTTGTAACGATCACGTTCCCCTTCCATAGCCGGTTTAGGGTTTTTATCGATCCAACCTTTCATAAAACGTTGCAAATTCATTCTAAAATAGGTAGCAAGGCCTTCCCGGTGGTTTTCAGGATTATAATTGATATCCATTCGTAAGGCCTGTAGCGAATCCTTTTCTTCCTCAGTAATATAATCGTATTTGGCCATTTGAGCCAATACGACATCCCTTCGATTCTTTACCATCTCTTCCCTTCGAAGTGGGTTAAATAGCGATGAGTTTTTAAACATCCCTACCAACATGGCAGATTCCTCTATCTTCAGATCTTTTGGTTCCTTTCCAAAATAAATACGTGCTGCAGAACGTATTCCATCGGCATTATTCCCAAAATCATAAATATTAAAATACATACTTATAATTTCCTCCTTGGTATAACTGCGTTCCAGCCTCGTGGCCAAAACCCACTCCTTTAATTTCTGCTTTATCGTCTCGAGCTTACTTCTTGACCGTACCCCAACAAAAAGCTGTCGCGCCAATTGTTGTGAAATGGTACTTGCGCCCCCTCTACTGCCTAAATACGCAAATGCCCTTATAGTACCTCTGGCATCAATACCTGAGTGCTCCCTAAACCTAGCATCCTCTGTAGAAATCAAAGCATTTACCAAATTATCGGGCAATTCGTCGAATTTTACATCCGTACGATTATCGTCCAAGTAGAATTTTCCCAACAAATTACCATCAGAAGATACAATTTGGGAAGCCAGATTGGTCTGGGGATTTTCTAAATATTCATAGGGAGGTAATGCCCCAAATAGGCCCCAAGAAGCGGACAGGAAAATCAAGGCCACTAGGGCAATTCCTGACGCAAATAAAATCCAAAACCATTTAATGAATTTAGAGAAATTCCTGTTCGTATTCTTTTTTACCGCTTTTGCCATAATTTACGGGTTGCTTTTTGTTACTTCAATACCTACATCAGTAATACCTTCAAGCCCAATAATACCCGAAACATTTCCGTTTTTTCGCATTGCATGGGAGACCTCTATAGTATATACGCCTGGAGAAGGAAAAACGATGTTTTCTTTATACCACAATTTATTTTCCTTGATGCTACCACTTCCCTTTCCCATCCAAGTGCCGTCTGGCATAGCCATGGTATATTCCAACGTGTCTTTTATTACTTTTCCTTCGGGAGTGGTAAGCGATGCAATAACAAAGAGATTACTGTAGGGAAAGGTATTGCTATTCCGTACATTGATAAAAATATCGTGTTCCTGCACCGTGTCCTGTTCGGTAAATGAAAACTGAAGAACATCATCCTTATTCCATACCCCACCCTGTAAGGACCGATATTCAGATTTCACCACGTTAGTATCGCAGGAAAGCAGCACTAACAATGCCGGAAATAAACAAAAAAGGCTACGCATTTTTTTGATTTCTTTTTCTGTTCCGATTTTTGTTGCGGTTTCTATTCTTCCCTTTATTCTTGTTCCTATTTCCGTGTCCTTTAGGCTTATCAAAACGTGTAAGACTATCTTGACCCACTACATTCTCAAAAACTACTTTTTCTTCTACAACGATTTCCATTGCGTACATTTCCAAACTAGCAACCTTCTCCTTGCTCTTATTCTTTTCTAAAATTTCATTTACTTGATCTTTGGATAACACATGCCAATTGCCCGGATCATCCTTATAGGAAAACCAAAGCATTTCCTTAAAAATATCCGTTTTCTGACAAAAGGCCAATCCTTTTTCAGTAACCAATTTGGTGTCCTGCGATGGAAAATCCTTTAGTGCGTCCAAATAAACATCCAGTTCATAATTTAAACAGCATTTCAGCTTTCCGCATTGTCCGGCCAATTTTTGGGGATTGAGGGATAACTGCTGATAGCGTGCGGCAGAGGTACTTACAGATCTAAAATCGGTAAGCCAGGTAGAACAGCATAATTCCCGACCACATGAACCGATGCCCCCCAATCGCTGTGCTTCTTGACGATAGCCTATTTGACGCATTTCGATTCGAATGCCGAATGCCTTGGCCATATCCTTAATCAACTGACGGAAATCTACACGTTCATCGGCTGTATAATAAAAGGTAGCTTTGGATCCATCACCTTGAAATTCCACATCCGAAATCTTCATTTGAAGATTAAGTATGATGGCTATCTCACGGGCGCGCTTTTTAATTTCCTCTTCCCTATCCCTACATTTTTGCCAAATATCGATATCCTTTTGGCTCGCTTTTCTATAAACTTTTGGAAAATCCGGCTCTTTGAAATCTACTTTTTTTCGCTTCATCTGCACACGAACCAATTCACCGGTCAATGTGACCATACCTATATCATGCCCAGTTGGTGCTTGTGTGGCGACGATGTCACCAATGGAAAGTGAAAGATTTTCCGTGTTTTGAAAAAACTCTTTTCTACTATTTTTAAATCGTACCTCAACAAAATCAAATGGCCGTTCCCCACTCGGGAGCGACATGTTGGAAAGCCAATCAAAAACTGTTAATTTATTGCAACCATCTGTACCGCAAGTACCATTATTCTTGCATCCCTTTGGTTGTCCATCCTTACCGGTAGAACAACTACTACAACCCATAATTTATATATTGATTTGGCCGAATCATATTTAGATTCACCAAAATAGGTTCATAAAAAACTTATAGGTAAAGATACTATTTTTTTAATGTCATATAAAAGGTTAGTTGGCAGTAACAATATTCAATATGCCCTAAAAAAGTTCAAGCTCAGGTGTCAAGCGCTAGGTTCTTTATCTTCCAATTCTACAACAAGTGATTTTCATGCCCCAATTGTCAATAAGAAAATAAAACTGCCAACTGCTACTGTTTACTTTTTAAACTTCAGCACTTCTGACCGTCCTTTCTTAAAAACCTTATTGCTGACCACTATCCCTTTTCGAAGTGCTTTTTGTTGCTCAAAGGGTAATTCATGAACCACTTTGCACGTATCTGAACAGCAATGGTTCATTTTTTCAGCACAAGCCTCACATTGTATAAATAACAAATGACAGGCTTCATTGGCACAGTTTACATGCTCATCAAAGGGCTCTCCACATTGGTGGCAACTTGCAATGACATCATCACTGATCCGCTCTCCCCTGCGATGGTCAAACACAAAATTTTTGCCCTTGAATTTATTTTCCAAGTTCTTTTTTTCTACCTGTCTGGCGTATTCTATGATGCCTCCCTCTAATTGGTACACTTGTTCAAAGCCCTTATGTTTGTAGTAGGCGCTTGCTTTCTCACAGCGAATACCGCCGGTGCAGTACATTACCAACTTCTTGTCTTTTTTATGGTCGGCTAGTTTTCTTTCAATGATATCCAACGAATCCCGAAAAGTGTCTACATCTGGCGTAACGGCATTTTTGAAATGCCCTATCTCACTTTCATAATGGTTTCGCATATCGACCAAAACCGTATCAGGATCTTCAATTAGCTCGTTGAATTTTTCGGCATCGACATGTATTCCTTTATTGGTGACATCAAAGCTGTCGTCATTAAGACCGTCTGCCACAATCTTATGGCGCACTTTTACTTTTAGTTTTAAAAAGGAAAGATTGTCGTGTTCTATTGCGATATTAAGTCTCGCATTTTCTAAAAAAGAAATACTGTCCAAATGCGCCTTGAATGCCTTAAAGTTTTCTGCTGGAACGGACAATTGTGCGTTTATGCCTTCATGGGCCACATAAATGCGACCAAGAACATCCATTTCGTTCCAATGGATAAAAAGATGATTCCTAAATAAGGCAGGATTGCGAATAAGTGCATACGTATAGAAAGAAATCGTCAGTCGATCTTTACCCGCTTCTTCTATAAGCGCAGCTCTTTCCTTGGCACTTAATGTATTGTACAGTTGCATGCTATACCAATAGTTTTAAGTTCAGAAATATTTCGAGAGGCAAAAATAAGGATTAATCGTAAAAAATGCTTCTAAAATCCTGAGCTTTCTTAGACTAGCAAATTAAAAAAAGAGTCTTGATTTCTCAAGACTCTTTATCGGCTGTTCCATTTTTTTCTTCTTCATAGCATTCTTTCAGAACACAAAAAAAGGAAGTAGCCACCAATGCCCGCTGCCACTAAAAACAACGGATTATAACCAATTAATGAATATCTATTTTAGATAAGATGGAATTTATTTGAAATGGTTGCGTAATACCTTTCAATATTATTCAAATCAAAAAAGAAATGGTAATTTAGCTCTCCTAAAAATCAAAAAATGAGTTCTGAAAAAGAAGCAAAATTAAAAGCATTAAAGTTGACCCTAGATAAGATGGACAAAACCTATGGAAAAGGTGCTGTCATGAAAATGGGGGATAGTGTTGTTGCAGATGTCGAAGTGATTCCTTCTGGCTCATTAGGACTGGATATTGCCTTAGGTGTAGGCGGGTATCCAAGAGGTAGGGTTGTAGAGATTTATGGCCCTGAATCTTCAGGTAAAACCACATTGACCTTGCATGCCATTGCCGAAGCCCAAAAAAATGGGGGTATTGCTGCTTTTATTGATGCAGAACATGCGTTTGACCGATTTTATGCACAAAAACTCGGTGTAGATATAGATAATTTAATTATTTCCCAACCAGATAACGGGGAACAGGCATTGGAAATAACGGATAATTTAATTCGCTCTGGGGCAATTGATATCGTAGTTATCGATTCTGTGGCCGCGTTGACTCCAAAAAGTGAGATTGAAGGCGAAATGGGAGATTCCAAAATGGGGCTTCATGCCCGTTTGATGTCACAAGCCTTGCGTAAACTTACAGGATCTATCAGCAAAACAAATTGTACCGTTATATTCATCAACCAATTACGTGAAAAAATAGGGGTTATGTTCGGTAATCCTGAAACAACTACTGGTGGTAATGCCCTTAAATTCTATGCCTCGGTACGTTTGGACATTAGAAGGTCTACCCAGATCAAGGATACCGAAGGTAATGTCAAAGGAAATAAAACCAGGGTGAAAGTTGTCAAAAACAAGGTAGCGCCACCATTCCGTACTACTGAATTTGACATTATGTACGGTGAAGGAATATCCAAAGTAGGCGAAATCATAGATCTTGGGGTAGAATATGAAATTATCAAGAAAAGTGGTTCTTGGTTTAGTTATGGTGACACTAAACTTGGGCAGGGCCGTGATGCGGTGAAAAGCTTACTTCTTGATAATCCGGAACTTTTTGAGGAACTTGAAGCTAAAATCAGGGAGGCCATTAACGCTCTTAACGCATAGGCAAAACACCTCTTTTCAAAGGCATCTAGAGGTTATACGCAACCTTTTTCCGCTAATTTCATCTTGTAGATAAAAATAGTACTATGATGAGGAAAAAGCTTTTGTTGCTGGTTATTTTTACAGCATTTATTTTGAACGGTTGCTCTATAGATGACGATGGGCCAAACTTTCATTTTATTGAATTGCAGATTGTGGATGCGGAATTACCGGAATCTTTTGATTTCAATAAAAATTATGTCATAACGGTTACTTATCTGA
>JBBSKR010000133.1:0-9710 GCA_038256135.1 Flavobacteriales bacterium
GCCATCACGGTTATGAAAAAGAATAAGGAATATGGTGATTTTAGTAACCGTGATAAAATGCTCACTTTTTTCTATACTTTTTTTGAGGTACTGACCTTGAATAGAAGCTATGTTCTATTTGTTCTAGAACATGAGAAAAATCATATGAAGTGCATGGAGCAATTGAAAGGTCTGCGTAAGGATATAAAAGACTATTCAAAGGATTTAATTATTGACGGTAATACCGAAAAGAACTTCAAAATCACCAAACATAATCCTCAGTTATTCTCAGAAGGCGCCTGGTTACAATTTATGTTTTTACTGAATTTTTGGAAATCGGACGACTCCGCAGGATTTGAAAAAACAGATGTGGCCATTGAAAAGTCCGTTAATACTATTTTCGATTTATTCGATAACACTCCCTTGGAGAATATCATTGATTTCGGAAAATTCCTTTATAAAGAATCTTTTACCTAACGCCTAGAACACTTTATTTGAAAACACTAGATAAAATTCCTACGGGAAAGATTGAACGGGCTAGTAAACTTGTTAGCACCGGCGCAAAAATAGGAGGGAACTATGCTAAATATTTGGGTAAAAAATTTATATATCCCGATACTACAAAGGATGAATTGAATGAGGACAATGCTTCGGATATTTATGATGGATTAAAATCCTTGAAAGGCAGTGCTTTAAAAGTTGCACAAATGTTGAGTATGGAGAAAAATTTGCTTCCCAACGCCTACGTAGAAAAATTTTCACTGTCACAATTTTCGGTACCTCCCTTATCCGCGCCATTGGTTCGGAAAACGTTTAAAAAATACTTGGATAAATATCCTGAGGAAGTATTCGATACATTTGGAAAGGACTCCATAAACGCCGCAAGCATCGGGCAGGTTCATAAAGCAACTAAGGATGGCAAGGAATTGGCAGTTAAAATTCAATACCCAGGCGTTGCACAAAGTATAAGTAGCGATTTGGCGTTGGTAAAACCAATTGCCATGCGTATGTTCAATATTAAAGGAAAGGATTCCGATAAATATTTTAAGGAAGTAGAAACCAAGTTGATCGAGGAAACAGATTACATATTGGAAGTTGCCCAAAGTCAGGAAATTACGGAAGCCTGCGGTAATATTGCAAATATGAAATTTCCCAAGTATTACACAGAATTATCCAGTGGACGAATTATTACCATGGACTGGATGCAGGGCAAGCACCTAAGTGAATTTACAAAAACAGATTTTTCACAGGAAACAGGAAACAAAATAGGACAGGCATTATGGGATTTCTATATGTTTCAGATTCATGGGCTGCGCAAAGTACATGCAGACCCACATCCAGGAAATTTCTTGGTAAACAATGAAGAGGAATTGATTGCGATAGATTTTGGCTGTATTAAAGAAGTGCCAGATTCCTTTTATCTACCCTATTTTGAATTGGCAAAACCTGAAAATTTCTCAGACGATACCATTTTTACGGATAAATTATATGAGTTGGAAATTTTACTTTCAACAGATACACCAGATGAGGTCGTATTTTTTAAATCAATTTTTCATGAGCTTTTGAGTCTTTTTACTTCTCCGTTTCACAAAAAGGAATTTGACTTTGGTGATGCGTTATTTTGGGGAAAGATTGCGGATTTGAGTGAGCATTTAGCCTCTGATAAACAAATTAGGAAGATGAACGGAAATCGAGGATCTAAACATTTTCTCTATATGAACCGTACTTTTTTTGGTCTCTACAATCTCTTGCATGATTTAAAAGCTAAGGTTGAAGTAAATAGCTTTCAAAAGTACTTAGCCAAATAATATAAAAAATACTACCAGAAATAAGAATCAAGATAACTGATTGTCTTAATTCTTATTTCTGGTAGTGTTATAGTTATAACAGCGTTGTATGAATTTAGATTTTCTCTCCAAAAACCAGATCTGTGTAACGTTAGTTTTTGCCCATTGTCGGGACTACTATTTCAGGTTCTTCAATATCTTGTTTTAGGTACTTTTCAAGCCATTGATCTTGCTCCCACAATAAGTGTAATATGCTTTCTTTTGCTCTGTAGCCGTGACTTTCATTAGGTAACATCACCAAACGAACGGTTGCTCCCAAACCTTTCAAAGCATTAAAATAACGTTCACTTTGCATTGGGTAGGTGCCAGAATTATTGTCTGCCTCTCCATGTACTAACAACAAAGGCGTTTTCATTTTATCGGCATGCATGAAGGGTGACATGGTATTATAGACGTCTGGAGCCTCCCAGTAATTGCGTTCTTCACTTTGAAAGCCAAAAGGGGTGAGGGTTCGGTTATAAGCTCCGCTTCTCGCGATTCCTGCCGCAAAAAGATCAGAATGCGACAATAAATTTGCGACCATAAAAGCGCCATAGCTATGACCACCCACAGCTACTTTTTTGCGATCTATATATCCTAAGGCATCGACAGCATCAATAGCCGCCTTACCGTTAGCCACAAGTTGACTTCTAAAAGTATCATTTGGTTGTTCGTCATCTTCTCCGATAATGGGGAATGCTGCATCGTCCAGTACCGCATATCCTTTGGTGACCCAATAAATAGGAGAGCCCCAATATGGGTAGGTAAACTCATTCGGATTTTGGGTGTTCTGCGAAGCACTGTTCTTATCTTTAAATTCGCGCGGGTATGCCCACAAGATCATTGGTCTTTTTTCTTTTTTCTTCATATCATAACCTACTGGTAAATACAGTGTCCCAGTCAACTCTAAACCGTCGTCTCGTTTATAGGTAATAACTTCTTTATGGACATTTTCAATACTTTTAAAAGGATTATCAAAAAATGTGAGTTGCTGCGTACCTTTTTTACCCTTTAAACTCCTGTAATAGTAATTAGGATATTCACTTTTTGATTCAATGCGAACCAATAGTTCATCTTTTTCAGGGCTGTATTCCATAAGACTTTCCTTTTTGTTCGGAAGTTTTGAAGTATACAACCGGTTGGTTTCTTGAGATTCTAAATTAAATTGATCTACAAATGGAAATTGCCCGTCCTCGCTATAACCTTCTCCCGTCAAAAAAGCATTTGAACCATCTAAGGCTAAAACGCTGGTTCCATACTCGGTTCGTTTGGTGACAAAATTTCCAGGATCGCTATATACATCTTGATAATTACGGTCTGAAATTATTGTCGGAGAGACTGATGGGTTGGAAGGGTCAAAAACATAAGACTTGGTATTTCGGTCGTTCCACCAATAATCATAAGCGATAGCCAGATTATCAGTACCCCATTGAATACCGCTAAAACGATTTTTAGTTTTTAAGATACTTTTTCCGGCTTCGTCGAAAGGCGCTGCTAACTGAAAAACTTCGTCGCGATACTCCACCACATTTTCTGGATCTCCTCCGTCCAATACTTGGGCATAAATTAAAGTTGCGGGTTTATCGCTTCTCCAGCTCAAATCTCGCATGCCCATACGTTCTGCCATAAAACCTTTCGGAAGGTCCTCGATAAGCGGCACTTCTAACAGGTCTGTAACGAGAGTTCCATCATTTTTATAAATGCTGGTCTTTGAAGGGAATCTGCTATACGTCACCAAGTAAGAAAATGGCTTATCAATCGTAACAATCATGGCATACGTGCCATCTGGAGAAAAACTTACGGAGCGATACATATCCGAATCTTTCCATTTGCTTTTGGTACCATCTAAATTCACTTTATATAGTGTAGAGAGTGCCAATTGCTCAAAATTAAATTCATCATTCGGGTTCTTTAATAGATCTTGATAGGTACGGTTTTGTGCTTCTTTGCCGTCATTGGAAGAAATAGTGGGCCCTTCCGGTACCGATTCGCTGCTGTCAATCAAGGGTTTTCGATTTTCAGGTAACATTTTGACCAATATTGACTGTCCGTCCTTGAACCAATTGATCACATCTCCCAAATTTGCATTTACTATGGGTTCCGTAATCTTATCAACAGATGCTGTTTCAAGATCGAGTATCCAAACTTCAACGCCCATATCGGTTGTATTGGTAACAGCCACTTTTTTCTGATCTGGAGAAAAACTCAAGTTCGCTAATCTTGGGTTTTGAGGCAGGCCGCTTACTTGATTGGCATCCTTAGCTTTTGGAGATTTGATTTTAATATTGTTATAATAGTTGGTTCTGCTGCCAATATTGGTTTTCGGATTTATCCTTAGACCAGCCAACCGAAGTTCAGTTTCAGAAAGCTCGGCGATGGTTTTGTAATAATCACTATACAGTAAAATCATATGTTCACCGTCATCGGTAAGTAAAACTGTGGGTGCCAAGGGTGCATCTACAAGTTCTAATATTTCTTTGGATGGTTTTTGATATCCAATATTTTCTTGTGTATATCCTAAGAAAACAAAGAGCACCAGTACTGTAGCCAATAATTGCTTCATCATGTATCGTGTTTTAAGTGGTAAAAAAGTAAAGTAACAATTTACATAAAATAAATACTTCATGCTGTTAAATTAGCCAAGGATATAATTGTGAGCAATCGCCTCTCTATCATTTTATAATAATCCCTAAATTGCACCCTCAATTTTTATTTTATTCGTAGTTTTAATATATAACGTTTAAGATATTTTCAAAAGCTAGACTATGTACAATTCAAAAATAATCGGACTTGGTTATTATGTGCCTGATAACGTGGTGACGAATGAAGATTTGTCCAAAAAAATGGATACCGATGATGCTTGGATACAGGAACGTACCGGTATAAAAGAAAGAAGGCATGTAATAAACGGCGATGGGGATACTACCACTACCATGGGCGTAAAGGCTGCCAAAATTGCCATTGAACGTGCAGGGATAGATAAGGATGATATTGATTTCATCGTTTTTGCCACCCTTAGCCCCGATTATTATTTTCCTGGACCCGGAGTATTGGTACAACGAGATTTAGGAATCAGAACGATTGGTGCTTTGGATGTTCGCAACCAATGTTCTGGTTTTGTATATGCCATTTCCGTAGCCGACCAATACATTAAAACGGGTATGTACAAAAATATACTTGTAATTGGTTCAGAACTGCATTCCCACGGTTTGGATATGACAACACGAGGGCGGGGAGTTTCGGTTATTTTTGGAGATGGTGCAGGTGCCGCGATTTTGAGTAGGGAAGAAGATACTTCAAAAGGTATTCTCTCGACACACTTACATTCTGAAGGACAACATGCTGAAGAACTTTCGCTAATAGCTCCAGGTATGGGGAAAAGGTGGGTGACCGATATCATCGAAGATAATGACCCGGAGGATGAATCTTATTATCCTTATATGAACGGGCAATTTGTATTTAAAAATGCGGTAGTCCGTTTTAGTGAGGTAATTATAGAGGGATTACAGAAAAACAATTTAAACGCAACCGATATTGACTTGTTGGTTCCACATCAGGCTAATCTAAGGATATCACAGTTTATTCAAAAGAAATTTCAGCTTAGCGATGATCAGGTTTTCAATAATATCATGAAATATGGAAATACAACTGCGGCATCAATCCCGATTGCACTTACCGAGGCTTGGGAAGCAGGGAAGGTAAAGGATGGCGATCTGGTTGTTTTGGCCGCATTTGGTAGTGGTTTCACTTGGGGTAGTGTCATTATAAGATGGTAATTGAAGAACCCATAGCAAAAGCCATGGGTTCTGTATACGATTAACTACAAAGGAAAAACCAACCAATCTCCTCTAATAGATAACTTATACACCATAATAGACGCCATTTTTTGAAAATTGTTACTAAATGAGCGATTAACGTGAGTTGGGGTGTTTATTCAAAGAAACATTCGAAGTAATAAAAAGCGAAGCCCGTACATTCCCAAATACTTTGGACGCCGGGCTTCTTATGTTAATAAGCTATGGGAAACACTAACCATTAACTATAAAAATAGAGCCTTATCAACACTAGTATAGTTTTGTGTAATACTATTTAACTTTATTTAAAGACGCATATTTGTAAGATTCGTTATATTATCGGTAAAGTTCAATAACATTATTTTTATGAAAAAGACCTTAGTTTTTGGAGCTTCCTTGAAGCCGGCCCGTTACAGTAATTTGGCCATCATTCGACTTGTACAGGCAGGAGTTGAGACCTTTGCCTTTGGATTGCGGGAAGGAGAAATCTCCGGAGTCAAAATCAGAACCAAGTTGGACCGATTTAAGGATATTCATACAATTTCCCTTTATCTAAATCCTAAAAGGCAAGTAGCGTATTATAACGATATCATAAGCCTTGCTCCAAAGCGGGTGATTTTTAATCCCGGTACTGAAAATCCTGAATTATATGTTCTGCTTGAAAATAATGGAATCGAAGTAGCTATTGCCTGTACCTTGGTTCTTGTAGGAACGGGACAATATTAATTGCGTAAACTACGAGGTAAGCCCACGAGGCATTGTAGGAAAACAACCTTAAAATTTCGAGGCAAGCCTGGGAGCATTTAAATCTCGATTATCGAGTAACCTTTTGGTTTTTACTTAACTAATGGCTACGGGTTGTTTTCTACGGATAAGCCACAGACCAATGAAGGTAAGAAGTCCATTTAAAGGCAATAGTTCATATCCAAAGATATATCCACCGATATAGTCACTTGGTAATTTAGCAAGGGCAAGGATAATCGATACGCAGACAAGTGCTACCACCCAAACATACTTGTCCTTGACTTGGTGTTTTGTAAAAATACCGAATGAAAATAAGCCCAATAAGGGCCCATAGGTATAGGAGGCTACGGTAAGAAGGCCGTCAATCACATTTCGGTCTAAAATATATTTAAAGGAAATCACGACCAGGATCAATAACAGGCTCATTCCAATATGGGTCATTCTTCGTATTTTTTTAGCCTCTGGTTTAGGTTTCTTTTCCGTGTTTAGGAAATCGACGCAAAAGGAAGTTGTCAATGAGGTTAGCGCACTATCCGCACTACTGTAGGCTGCGGCTATCAAACCTAACATAAAGGTCACGGCAACGGTAATGCCCAAGCCACTGTTCAACGCAATTTCCGGAAAAAGCAGATCAGATTTAGGGGTGCCGTCCATCATGGGCAGCGCTATTTGATGCGCATCGGCATAGATGAACAACAAGGCACCCAGTAACATAAAAACAAATGTGACCGATACCAAGATAATACTGAAGCTCACCATATTTTTTTGCGCTTCTCCCAAGTTTCTGCAGGTCAGGTTTTTTTGCATCATATCTTGATCCAACCCGGTCATACATATGGTGATGAACATTCCGCCCAAAAAGGATTTGACCAAGTGGTTTTTGGAGAAAAAATCATCGGTAAAAAAAGTTTTGCTGTATTGTTCCAATTCCGTAGACTTTAAAAATTCGACAAAGGTCCAATCCATTTTATTCAATATAAAATAAATCGATAATCCTACGGACACCAACATAAAGAGTGTTTGAAGGGTGTCTGTCCAAACAATAGTTTTTATGCCACCTCTAAAGGTATATATCCAAATCAATAAAATGGAGAGGATTACTGTAATTTCAAATGGTACGTTCCAGGCATCAAATACAAACTGCTGAAGTACGATTGCCACCAAAAATAAACGAAATGCTGCCCCTAGAACTCTGGATACAAAAAAGGATGTTGCACCAACCTTATAACTTACAAAACCAAATCGTTCATCCAAATATTCATAAATGGACGTCACGTTCTTTTTGTAATAAATGGGCAAAAGAACAAATGCGGTGACCATATAACCCAAGAAGTATCCAAATACGACTTGCATATAGCTAAATTGGGAGGCATCTACCCAGCCCGGTACAGAAATAAAGGTTACACCGGATAATGACGCTCCCACCATGCCAAAAGCTACTAAATACCAAGGGGATTGCTTGCCAGCCTTAAAAAAATCTTCGTTGGTATCGTTCTTTCCCGTAAAGTAGGAAATAATCAAGAGCAGTGCAAAATAGCCAGTGATCAATAACAGTATGTGGGAGGGGTTCATGAAATTAATTTGAGGCCAAATTACAAAAAGTTAAAGGATAAGGACTGCAAAGATTTAAAAGGTGGTTTAGTTTTAAAGATGGGTTTAAGAATATTAAAGCATCATAATTTATTTTGGTTCACCTATTTTTTTGATACCTTATAAAGGTTCAAATAATAAACAGAAATTTAAATGAAACAGTTATATAATTTTAGGATTAAGGTTATGGTAGGGTTTGTTCTTATTTTGCTAATGGGGGCTAACCTAATTCATGGTCAAGAGCCATTGGCAACCGATAAAAAGGTGGAAAAGCAGCTCGCTAAATTGATGAAGGACAAAAAAATTAAAGTTGCTTTTGAATATATAGATTCCCTTGAAGAAGAAACTAATGGGGACCTTATTACCTTGACCCAATTGGAAGCGCCACCTTTTATGGAGGAAAATAGGGCAAAAGCATTTAAAAAAATGTTCGAGGATGCCGGAGCGGAAAAAGTTTGGATAGACGAAGTAGGCAATGTTATTGCCCTTAGAAAAGGAACTGAAGGAAACAAGGTAGTCGCGTTGGATGCGCATCTGGATACTGTTTTTCCAGAGGGAACCGATGTAACTGTACAAAAGAAAGGTGATACCTTATATGCACCGGGAATTGGTGATGATACCAGGGGTCTGTCAATGGTTTTGGCAATATTCAAGACCCTGCAAACAAAGCAAATAAAGACTAAAGGAGATATATGGTTTGTTGGTTCGGTAGGTGAAGAGGGATTAGGTGATTTAAGGGGTGTAAAATATTTATTTAGGAAAGATGCACCTGAAAAAATAGATGCTTGGATATCCATAGATGGTGGAGCAATAGGAAGGGTAAATAATGCAGGGCTTGGATCGGTGAGGTACAAGGCGATGTTCGCAGGTAAAGGAGGTCATTCCTGGGGCGCTTTTGGTTTGGCAAACCCGCATCATGCCTTGGGCTATGCTATTAAAGAGTTTACTGAAAATGCAAAGAAATACACCGATGATGGACCAAAGACAAGTTTTAATATTGGAAGGATAGGTGGTGGAACTTCCGTAAATTCAATACCGTTTGAGTCTTGGATGGAAGTGGATATGCGATCTGTTGACAAAACGAGATTGATTGAAATAGATAGTGTTTTTAAATCGTCGATGCAAACGGCACTTGACACGTATAACAATACAGGTATAACGGATAAGATTACGATGGAGTTAATTAAAATTGGTGACAGGCCATCGGGTGAACTCGCTATTGAAACCCCATTGGTACAACGTGCAATTAGTGCTACGCAAATTTTTGGATATGAACCAAGTCTTACCAGAGGTTCTACCAATAGTAATATTCCAATTGCCATGGGAATCCCTGCAGTGACCATTGGTCGTGGTGGTGAAGGCGGGGGAGCCCACTCCTTAAATGAATGGTGGCTTAATAAAAATGGAGCCGAAGCGATTAAATTAGCACTGCTGTTGACGGTCGCCGAAGCCGGTTATGCGAATTAAACTGACAAGGATTTAAGCTATCATTAGCTTCTAAAGGATAAGGACGAATTTTGTACCAATATGATTTCAATGGATGTATTTTTAGCTTTGATGCTACCTCAGAAGGTATTTGTATTAGGAATTCAAGAAATTTTTAAACTTTAAATCGTAATTTTACACTTACGAAAAGCGTATGGATTTCTCTTCTAAATTATTGGAAAACGCAGTGTATGAGGTGTCGCAGTTACCGGGAATTGGGAAGCGCACCGCCTTACGTTTGGTTTTACATTTATTAAAGCAACCCCAACAACGTACGGATAATCTTGCTACC
>JBBSKR010000134.1:0-9585 GCA_038256135.1 Flavobacteriales bacterium
AATGAACCTGTCAAAAAAGGACCTTTATCTTCCGACTTCCGGACCTTCGTTCCCCTAGGTGCTATCCTAAGCGGGTGCAAATATACGACTGTTTTTCTTCCCGGCAACTTTTTCGGGAAAAAAATAAAACTTTTTTTCCCGCCGGACAAAACAACATATCTATGAACACCTTTCCCCCGACGATTCCGATAAACATCTTCCTCGTTAACGGGCCGCAAATGTAAGGGCATTTTCCGTACGAACAAACACTTTTATCGAAAAAATAATAGGTTTTTTATAGCCGAATTACAAACCGCTCAATTGTAGGTTTTTATACCTAGAAAAAAATAAGCGGCCTTGAATTTAATAAAAATCTTAATACAATTATATAAATGATGCTAAAAATTAACACTGTATTAAGCCCTTCGACTTCGTTTGGGATGACAATGAAACGGTATCGCCTTACTAGGTAAGGAAACTAACGGATAGACCATTAGCGCTATAAAATAGCGATAAACGCCCAAAACATAGTAGTAATCTATTGCGGACATGAATACAACATAGTATCTTTGGCACCCGATAAGATTTTAAGATTATGATCAACATTACATTGCCAGACGGTTCGGTCAAAGAATTTGAAAAAGGGGCAACGCCTATGGCGGTCGCCAAAAGCATTAGCGAAGGTTTAGCTCGTAACGTTATTTCGGCAAAATTCAACAAAACAACTGTTGAAACCATCACTCCCTTAGAAACCGATGGTAGTCTGGTCCTATATACCTGGAACGACAAGGAAGGGAAAACCGCCTTTTGGCATTCCACTTCGCACATTATAGCACAAGCATTGGAAAAACTTTACCCTGGTGTAAAGCTAACGATCGGCCCTGCGATAGATAATGGCTTCTATTATGATGTTGAACTTCCAGAAGGTGTAATATCTGAAAAGGATTTTCCTGAAATTGAAAAAAAAGCCCTAGAGATTGCTAGGGGCAAGCATGATTATAAAATGAGGAATATCGCCAAAGCTGATGCCTTAAAATTTTATAAGGACCAAGGAAATGAATATAAGGTAGAGCTCATTGAAAATTTGGAGGATGGCACGATTACGTTTTGTGACCATGATACCTTTACCGACCTCTGCCGTGGTGGCCATATTCCAAATACTGGAATCGTAAAGGCCATAAAAATATTGAGTGTTGCTGGTGCCTATTGGCGTGGAAATGAAAATAACACACAGCTTACCCGTGTATACGGTATATCATTTCCAAAACAAAAAGACCTTACGGAGTATCTTGAACTTTTGGAAGAAGCCAAAAAACGTGATCATAGAAAACTAGGAAAGGAACTTGAACTATTTACCTTTTCCCAAAAAGTAGGACAAGGTTTACCCTTATGGCTACCTAAAGGTGCGGCCCTTAGAGAACGTTTGGAACAATTCTTGAAAAAAGCACAGAAGAAAGCGGGCTACGAAATGGTGGTAACGCCCCATATTGGACAGAAGGAATTATATGTTACCTCTGGGCATTATGAAAAATATGGCGCGGATAGCTTTCAGCCCATCCATACCCCTAAAGAGGATGAAGAGTTTTTATTGAAACCAATGAATTGTCCGCATCACTGTGAAATATATAATTCCAAACCATTTAGTTATCGGGAACTACCTAAACGATTTGCAGAATTTGGTACCGTATATAGATATGAACAAAGTGGCGAATTACATGGATTAACCCGGGTACGTGGTTTTACACAAGATGATGCCCACATTTTTTGTACACCAGATCAGCTTGATGAAGAATTTAAAAATGTAATCGATCTATCCTTATATGTATTGGGTTCTTTAGGATTCGAGAATTTTACCGCACAGGTATCCGTTCGTGATTTGGATACTCCGGACAAGTATATAGGTTCTGTTGAAAATTGGGAGAAAGCAGAGCAGGCCATTATTAACGCGGCAAAGGAAAAAGGATTGGATTTTGTAATAGAAAGTGGTGAAGCCGCCTTTTATGGTCCAAAGCTGGATTTTATGGTAAAAGATGCCTTGGGAAGGCAGTGGCAACTTGGAACGATACAGGTTGATTACAACCTGCCGGAGCGATTTGACCTTACCTATAAAGGAAGTGACAATGAACTGCACAGACCGGTGATGATTCACCGTGCACCCTTTGGAAGTATGGAGCGTTTTATAGCCCTGCTTATAGAACATACAGGTGGTAATTTCCCTCTTTGGCTGACACCTGAGCAAGCTATTATTCTTCCCGTAAGCGAGAAACATGAAAAATATGCTGAAAAAGTTTTAAAATCCCTAGAAAATAACGAAATTCGCGCCCTTATCGACAGAAGAAGTGAGACTGTCGGTAAAAAAATACGAGAGGCAGAGATGACAAAAATACCATTTATGCTGATTGTTGGTGAAAATGACGAAGCTGCTGAAACTATTTCCGTTCGTAAGCACGGGGGTGAAGATTTAGGAGCGATAAGTGTAACCACTTTTACGGACTTGGTTAACAAGGAAATAAATAGTACCTTAAAGTCGTTCAAAGAATAAAGTTTAACTAAAAATAATAAGTCATAGCAATACGTAAAAGATTTAGACCACAACCTAGAAGGGAAAATAAAAACCCTCACAATATCAATGAAAAGATAACGGCCCCAAAAGTTAGGTTGGTAGGTGACAATGTTGAAATAGGTGTATATCCTTTTCCTCAGGCTCTTGAGAAAGCAGAAGAACTAGGTTTGGATTTGGTGGAGATTTCCCCAAAGGCAGACCCTCCTGTGTGTAAAATAATGGAGTATAAAAAGTTTTTATACGAGCAAAAGAAAAGGGACAAGGCGATGAAAGCGAAAGCTTCCAAAGTCGTTGTAAAAGAAATAAGGTTTGGTCCACAAACTGATGACCATGATTATGATTTTAAAAAGAAACATGCCGAAAAATTCCTGAAGGATGGAGCTAAATTAAAGGCCTACGTATTTTTTAAAGGACGATCGATAGTGTACAAAGACCAAGGCGAAATTTTATTATTAAAATTAGCTTCAGAGTTGGAGGAATTAGGTAAAGTCGAGCAAATGCCGAAGTTGGAAGGAAAGCGAATGACCATGTTCATTGCACCAAAGTCAAAAGGAAAATAACGATTCGGCTGCGCTCAGCGACAAAGCCGATTCATTTAGAATACTGAACACTGTCCTCCTAAGGTGGGCAGTTTCAGCATAAACAAGTGAGATTAATATATAAACTAGGAGAAAATGCCTAAACAAAAAACAAAATCCAGTGCTAAAAAGCGATTTAAGCTTACAGGTACGGGTAAAATCAAAAGAAAGCACGCTTTTAAGAGCCACATTCTTACAAAGAAGTCTAAAAAGCGAAAGCTAAGATTAACACATGACACTTTAGTTCACCCTCATGATGTTAACAGTATTAAAGAACAATTACGTTTAAAGTAATTCGTCTTTAAAAAGGTAAAATTATTAACCATGGAGTTAGGCCAACACTTCGACTGCGCTCAGTGTGACAGCTAGAAGTTAAAAAAACAAAGAGTCGATTATCGACCGCCTACTACAAAAATTAGAAGAAAAAAATGCCAAGATCAGTAAATGCAGTAGCTTCAAGAGCCAGAAGAAAAAAGGTAATGAAGCAAGCCAAAGGTTACTTTGGAAGACGTAAAAACGTTTGGACAGTAGCCAAGAATGCGGTTGAAAAAGCAATGCTATATGCTTATAGAGACCGAAGAAACAAGAAAAGAACGTTCCGATCGCTGTGGATTACCCGTATTAATGCAGGTGCCAGACAACACGGAATGTCCTACTCTCAATTTATGGGTAAAGTAAAAGCTGAGAATGTAGAGCTTAACAGAAAAGTTCTTGCAGATTTAGCAATGAACCACCCAGATGCCTTTAAGGCAATTGTAGATCAGGTAAAATAAATTAATAACAATCTCACTTTTGAAAAATCCGATTCTCACGAATCGGATTTTTTGATTTTAGCAACAGCCGCTTTAAACTCTTCCCAATCAATACGTTCATCCCCATTTTTATCATAGCCTTCGATCAATTTGGACGATACGATTCCTCTTAAAAATCCACTAATTTCAGCTTCTTTTAATAACTTCTGTATCTCAGACTTGGTCAATTTCTGATCATGATCCGCATCAAAAAAATTAAAAGCCTTTTGAGGTGACTCGAAGTGATTGGTAATCAAAATCTGTATTTTATTCAAAATGGTTTCTTCGGTAGTCATACTATTCGATTATAATTAGTAGAACAAGTTAAGGATAAACGTCATAATCCCCATACGGTCAAGACCAAGTTCCTTCCTGAAGCGATATTCCTATGTTCACAAAGATATACCCCTTGCCAAATACCAATATTCAGTTTTCCATTAGTGATTGGAATTTGAACGGAGGCTCCCATCAAGGAAGCTTTAATATGAGCTGGCATGTCATCGGCCCCTTCGTAATCATGTTTATAATAGGGTGCATTCTCTGGAACCATAATATTCATATGCGATTCAAAATCCTCCCGAACCGTTGGGTCTGCATTTTCATTTATAGTCAAACTGGCCGACGTATGTTTTATAAAAACCTGAAGAAAACCCTGTTTTACTTCCTTTATCTCTGGAATTGTCCGCAGTATATTTTCCGTTATTAAATGATACCCTCGCTTATACGGCCGCAATCTCAATTCTTTTTGGAACAGCTTCATTTTTTCAATATTATTGAATAAAGGTAAAACTTTAGACTTTCCCTTTGAAATCAATACCATTGGAATACCTTTGTCAGTTGAAAATTAGACTATGGATCTATCTAAAATAAAGATGGTGGTTACCGATATGGACGGAACGCTGTTGAATTCCGATCACGAAGTAAGCGAGCATTTTTTCAACCTCTTTAAAGAACTAAAAAAACATGATATACATTTTGTGGCGGCAAGTGGTAGGCAATACAATAGCATCATAGATAAACTAAAACCGATTAAAGACGACGTCATTGTCATAGCAGAAAACGGTGGTTACGTCATGAGAAATGGCCAGGAACTTCTTTCAACCCCATTGAGTGAAGGAAATCAAAAAAAAGTACTGCAAATTCTTAATTCGATGCAGGATATTTATCCTGTACTCTGTGGGAAACAAAATGCTTATATCAATGGACAATCAAACGATTTTATTGAAAAACTAAAGGAATATTATACCGAATTTGAGATTTTGGACAAGTTGGAAAATCACACAGGCGAAATTCTAAAAATTGCCATTTACCACTATGAAAGTTCAGAGGAATTTATTTACCCAAAGGTTAAGCACTTGGAAGGCCAATTCAAAGTAAAAGTGTCGGGGGAGAATTGGTTGGACATCTCGAGTCCCAATGCACACAAAGGCTATGCCCTTCAAAAAGTAATGGACCTTTATAATCTCTCCTCTGAAGAAATTATGGTCTTTGGGGATTACAATAATGATTTGGAAATGTTGGCTCTTGCCGATGTTAGTGTGGCTATGGCAAATGCGCATCCGAACGTGTTAAAGGCCGCTAAGCACACTACTTCGAGCAATGATGATTTCGGTGTAGAGCGGGTACTGGAGAAGCTAATAAAGGTACAATCCCAATGAATTTAGCAATGGATTAATTTTAAAGTCCTTCGTACGCTAATATTTTTCTCTATGATCAGGTTTTCTGCTTCTTTTTTCTGGCTGCAGGAAACAGTACATTATTAAGAATTAAACGATAACCGGGCGAAGTCGGATGCAATTCCAGTTCCGTTTTGGGGTCCCCTACCCTGTGCTGATAATCCTCTGGATCATGACCGCCATAAAAGGTAAAAAATCCTTTTCCTTTTATACCATGAATATAACGGGCTTCCTCATTAATTTTATTTTCTCCCAATACCAAAACCGTAGGTTTTATTTCAGATCTGGTAAAAGCCGTTGTCTGCCCCATGAACCCTTTCACCAAAGAGGTGTGGTTCTGACATAGCATGGTCGGGACAGGGTCCCATTTTGCTGAAAAGTCCATTAAGGAAAAATAATCGGATTCCTTTGGGACATTGCCTCGTTTATTGGTCATATCGATTGAAGAAAACTCATATTTTAACGGACTCCTTTCCAACACAAAATCAGTAAAAGCAAATGTTTTTCCAAAATCCAGACCAGCTTGGTAGTTGGGATCGGAAGCATCACCATCGAACATGGGCTCAACGATATCCAAACCGTCTGCAGCAAGGGCAATATCGAAACTGTCGGTTGCAGAACACATAGCGAACATGAATCCGCCACCAATTACATAGTTCCTAATTTTCTGGGCTACTGCACCTTTTTCAACAGAAACTTTATCATAGCCTAATTTTTTGGCCAATTTCTCAGCACTTTTCTTACCTTCTATATACCAAGGTGTCGCCCTGTAAGCCCCATAAAACTTACCATACTGACCCGTAAAATCCTCATGATGTAAATGAAGCCAATCGTATAAGGCCAATTTATCCCCTAAAACTTCTTCGTCATAAATAGTGGTATAAGGTATTTCCGCATAGGTCAAGGCCATGGTTACCGCATCGTCCCAAGGCTGGTTATCTTTAGGGGAATAAACTGCTATACGCGGTGCCTTCTCTAAAATTACCGCATCTTGATTTTTGGACGGACTGCTTATACCATCTAAAATTCCATTCGCTTGCGCATCCGATAAAATTTCAAAACTCACCCCTCTAATTTGACACTCTTTTCGTATGCTTTCACCATCAGGTAACAAAAAAGAACCCCCACGATAATTTAACAACCACTGCACTTTTTGTTGTTTGGCCAAAACCCAATAGGTAATTCCATAGGCTTTTAAATGATTCTTTTGTGTATCCGCATCCATAGGAATCAAGATCGACGATGCAAAACTTTGTACGGAAAATAAAAGGAAGAAAAGGGATATTACTATTTTTGACATAGGTAATTTTTCAAGTCATGAGCCCAAAGATATAGGAAATACTCTAGTGTGTTATGTAGGGCTACGTTAAAGCTATTGTAAATTGAATAACGAAAGTATTGGTGGGATAATTGCCTTTAAATAAAAAAGATGCCTAAAAAGTCACGCTAACCTTAAATTCTGGCGTACCGAAATGTAGGGAGAGAAAATAACTTATAACGGTCAAAAGTCATCTCGACTCCGATAGGTTACAGAATTTCCGAAATGGGATTTTTTAGACGCCCGAATTTTCGAATTTTTGTTCATGATTCTCTAAAAGGGAACATCATTATCCTCATCAAAATCAGGATTATTGTTCATGCTGCTTCCAAAGGCATCATCTGCACTCGGTAAATTTTTAGTGATAAACGGATTTTCGTCGTTGGCGTTCATTTTGGATTGAAATTCAAATGGAGAGTCAAAATCGTCCAAGTTGTCGAATTTACCTTGATTCCCGATAAATTTCAAACGGATGTTATCAAGGCCGCCATTTCTGTGCTTTGCCACTATAAATTCTGCTTGGCCTTGGGTCGGGGTACGTTCTTCATCATCCCACTCCTCAATTTTATAATATTCAGGTCTATAGATAAACGATACGATATCCGCATCTTGCTCAATGGCTCCAGACTCCCTTAAATCCGATAGAATTGGACGCTTACTGCCACCACGGGTTTCAACGGCACGCGATAATTGTGATAACGCAATTACGGGGACGTTCAGCTCCTTGGCAAGGGCTTTTAAGTTTCTTGAAATTGTTGAAATTTCCTGCTCCCTATTTCCTCCTTTTTGGCTTCCACCAGCGGTCATCAACTGCAAATAATCGATCATAATGATTTTGATGCCATGCTGGGAAGCGAGTCTTCTCGCTTTTGCACGTAAGTCAAAAATGGAAAGTGATGGGGTATCATCGATAAATAAAGGGGCTTTTTCCAACGATTTAACCTTTACGTTCAATTGCTCCCATTCATGCTTTTCCAATTTCCCCGTTCTCAATTTCTCTGATGACAATCCTGTTTCAGAGGAAATTAATCTTGTAATCAATTGAACGGAAGACATCTCCAATGAAAAGAATGCAACCGGTATATTAGAGTTAACGGCCATATTTCTGGCCATAGAAAGCGTTAATGCCGTTTTACCCATACCGGGACGTGCCGCAACAATAATTAAATCGCTAGGCTGCCAACCCGAAGTCAATTTATCCAACTTATCAAATCCTGAAGGAATACCGCTCATTCCCTCTTTTCCCGCAATTTCCTCTATCCTCTTTTTTGCCTGAATAACTAAATCCTGTGCTGTCTCTGCCGAACGTTTTAAGTTCCCTTGCGTAACATCGTATAATTTGGCTTCTGCTGCGTCCAACAGATCAAAAACGTCGGTACTTTCATCATAGGCTTCCTCAATTATTTCACTAGAAATCTTGATCAAACTACGCTGAATGAACTTTTGAAGTATGATACGTGCATGAAACTCGATATGGGCAGATGAGGCTACCTTTTGGGTTAATTTTATTAGATAAAAATCCCCTCCGCAAGCCTCTAAATTACCCGATTTCTTTAATTGTGAAGAAACGGTTAATAAATCGACTGGTTGGGACTCTTCGAACAATATAAAAATGGCCTCGTAAATAAATCGATGGGCATCCTTATAGAAAACATCAGGATGTAGGATATCTATTACTTCATCCACACCTTTTTTATCTATCATCATGGCACCTAACACAACTTCCTCTAAATCAATTGCTTGTGGTGGTATTTTTCCTCTTTCGAGGCTAATGATAGTAGATCTGTCGATCTTTCGACCAACAAAAGGTTTCGTGTTCTCCATAGTGCGAAAGTATACAATTAACCTTTAGTCAACCTTAAAAACATCAGCTACGATGTTAACAGTTGACTAACAATTGCCTGTTGATAAATTACAAATTTCTGTTGATAACATAAATATACCGATCAATAAAATCCTCGGTATATTTTGAAGTTGCCTAAATTACAGATTAGCCGTTGAACACACCCATTTGGGCATATTTTTCCATCCGCTGATTTACGAGTACTTTTGGTGATAACTTTTGCAATTGCCCATAATGCGCAGCAATTTTATTTTTTACGATTTCAAATGTTTTTTCCCTATTGGAATGTGCACCCCCTGCAGGTTCCCGCACTATTTCATCAATTAATTTTAACTTTTTCATATCCGTTGCAGTCAACTTAAGGGCTTCAGCGGCACGTTCCTTATACTCCCAACTTCGCCATAGAATTGAAGAACAGGATTCTGGTGAAATTACGGAATACCAAGTGTTCTCCAACATTAGCACCTTGTCCCCAACACCGATACCCAAGGCTCCACCAGAAGCTCCTTCACCGATAATGACAACAATGATCGGTACTTTCAAACGTGTCATCTCCAAAATATTACGGGCGATAGCTTCCCCTTGTCCGCGTTCTTCCGCTTCAATACCTGGATAGGCTCCCGGGGTGTCTATTAAGCAAACCACCGGAACCTGGAATTTCTCAGCAGATTTCATGAGACGCAACGCCTTTCTATATCCTTCTGGATTGGCCATACCAAAATTCCTGTACTGCCTGGTCTTGGTATTATAGCCTTTTTGCTGGCCAATGAACATATAGCTTTGATCCCCTATTTTACCCAAACCCCCGATCATTGCCTTATCATCCTTTACCGTGCG
>JBBSKR010000135.1:0-9564 GCA_038256135.1 Flavobacteriales bacterium
CTCCACCAGGCAAATCCATTTTATCGGTTAATTTGGAAACGGACCGTAGATTTATATCTCCTGTTAAGGAAAGTAACACGGTTTCCAATTTCTTACCGTTGATATCTATATCCATATCCTTCATACCGGTCACGAACATTAAAAGTTCCTTTACGTGGTCACTATCCTTACCTTCTTTCACATAAAACTTAACGTTTGAGCTTCCGTCGCGTACCCTCATTAATTCTTCAAAAGAGGAGCTCTTTAAACGATTGCTTACCCAATTATCCACGTCTTTGGAGATGGAAGCGTCATCTGTGGTAATTACCTTAAAGCTGGTGATGGAATTCACCAATTCAAAAAACTCCTTGGCTTCAGGGTCATCAGCGCTTACGCTCATTTTACCCAACATTTGAAACATCTTGGGTTGCATGGCTACAAAGGTAACCTTGTCATTATCCTCGTATTTATCGAAAATATCCTGAGCTTGGGAAACAAAGGGAGCTATCGCTAAAATGCCTATAATCAATATATTTTTCATCGTATTTATTCTTTAATTAAAAATTTATTCGTTGTTTTTTCGAATTCCTCCAAGTGGTACAATTGTTCTGTTCCTTTGTTGAAATTCATTGCCAATAAGGCGAAAGCCTCTTGTGCAGACTCAATCTCTTCCTGCGTATACTCGTCTGCCAAAGTAACCGGGGTTGGAGCGGGGCGGTAAAAATAAAAGCCTATTATAAAAACTGCTACTGCCGCAACGGAAGCCCATTTCAAATAGTTTTTTCTAGCCCCAAGCTTATTCGGGGTTAAGGGGACCTGCTTGGTAAACCGTTCTTCTTTTGCCACAGAGAAATAATTGAACATTGGAGCGTATTGCTCTAAATGTGGTGCAACGTTTTCACTTGAGAAATAAGTTCTTAATGTCGTCTCTTCAGCGATCGTGGTGGTCGCCTCAAAATATTTCTCCACCAATTTTTCTATATTATGCAATTCCATAGTTGTGCTTTTCCATTAATTTTTCGCGTACCGTTTTTCTTGCCCTGGACAAGGCCACCCGTACGGCCGTAGGTTTCATGTCCAATAATTTTTCTATTTCATCATATTCATATTGTTCCACATCCCGTAATTGTATGACCATTTTTTGTTGTTCCGGTAATTCGTCCATTATCCGTTCTACCCAGCTTACACTATCTTTTGCTTCCAGCTCGTGTTGAAGCGATATATTTGAATCCGTATAATTGCTATGAACCAATTTTAAATTACCTGCCTGTTTCGATTTCAATCGGTCCAGACAGAAATTTTTGGTCATGGTCATCGCAAATGCCTCTACATTGTTGTACGTCCCTATTTTGTGTTTCTTGGACCATAATTTTATCAAGATTTCCTGAGTTGCATCTTCAGCTTCCTCCGTTGAGACCAATAATCTTTTGGCCATACGAAACAACTTATCCTTAAAAGGCATTACCATATTTAAAAACTCCGCTTGTTTCATTTTGGTTTGGTTGATCGTAACCATGCGAACATGTCTACAAAAGGAAGACGAAGTTCAACGAATTTTGTTACAATTAATTTTTATTTAAATCGGATGTAAGTAAATTTAACATCCTAACACTAACTAATTACGTAAATAGATAGAAGAATGTTCCCGACATCAATAGTACCGAATAAAAAAATGGAATGATTGTTGATCTTATTTGGTCGTTGACTTAATTTAAAATAGCTATGAAAAAAATTTTCTTATCACTCCTATGTTTAGGAGTTATCTTACAATCCTGTAATAAGAATGATGACAGCCCGGTCATCGAAGAAGAAGTTGAGGTTCCAATAGAGGAGGTTCCAATTGAGGAGGTTCCAATTGAGGAAGTACCCGTCGAAACCGATATTGAGGTACAAAACTTCTTTTGGCAAACTTTGAACGCCTATTATTTTTGGCAGGGAGAGGTTACGGATTTAGCGGATAATCGTTTTGATACGGAAGCCGCTTACGAAGCTTATTTGACAGATAACCCCGATCCAGTGGCGTTATTGGAAAATAAATTACTTTTTTCAGAAGATAGATTCACTTTTTACGATGAAGACTACAGAGAGCTAGTTAATAGTTCGGCAGGAGTATCAAAAAGTAACGGACTACAATTTGGCCTTTCCTTAATAGGTAATTCCGATGATGTATTTGGGTACGTGGAATATGTTGTTAAAAACTCTGATGCTTCCACTAAAGATATTTCTAGAGGGGATGTGTTTATTGGAGTGAACGGTACACGTTTAAACCGAAATAACTTTATAAATCTTCTGTTCGGTGAAAACGATACCTACACCTTGAATATGGCGGAAATCAGTAATAATACGATAAGTCCTATCGATAAGGACGTTACATTGACCAAACAAGAAGGTTTACAGGAAGACCCTATTTTGGTAACCAATGTAATTACATCTGGGGATCGAAAAATTGGTTATTTTATGTACAACCAATTCGTTGCCGGGTCTGAGGATGAAATGAACCAAATTTTTGCCGACTTCAAAGCCCAGGGTATAACCGAACTTGTTTTAGACCTAAGATATAACCCAGGCGGTAGAGGATCTACAGCTGCTGTTTTGGCCAGTTTAATTTACAGCACCAATACGAACGACCTGTTCTTTAGAACGCGCTATAATGCTAAATTACAGGCCATTTTTGAACCTAGTGATACTGAAAATTACTTCGTAAGCACAACGGGCACCAATGACGGCAACACTAACGCTGCGCTAAATTCCTTAAATCTCAATAAAGTTTATATCATCGCCACCGGTGGTTCAGCTTCTGCAAGTGAATTGGTCATGGTCGGTTTGGAACCCTATGTTGACGTTGTTCATGTAGGTACAACTACAGTGGGTAAAAATCAAGGATCCGTTTTGTTTGTTGATGATCCAGAAGGTGGAAATGTTTATGACCCTGAAAGGGTAGGGCAAATTAACCCTAATGTACAATGGGGTTTACAACCTATTATCAGTAGGGTCGAAAATAGTGCCGGTTTTTCAGATTATGCCAACGGCTTACTGCCAGACATAGAACTTGGCGAGGATATAGCCAACCTGGGAGTACTTGGTGACATTAATGAACCACTATTGGCAAGAGCGATTCAGGAAATAACAGGCGTTGGCGCCAAAAGAAGTTTTGATATTCAAATACCTGTGAATTTAATTTCGAGTTCAAAACTCCATGATATTAGAAATACCAGTCTCCTTTTGAACAAAGGTATGTTCACCTCGAAAAACCCATTAATAAAAGAATAATAAATTCAATAGCCTTTAGTTTTCCTATTTATGAAAAAGATTTTAATAGTACTTTGTAGTGTCTTTATCTTATCGTGCTCGAAAGATGATGACCTTATCCTACCGGACACAATCGACCCAGATGGCTCGTCAGCGGTTGAAGTTCAGGACTTTATGTGGAAAGCCATGAATTTTTGGTATTTCTGGCAATCCAATGTAGCTGATTTGGCAGATAATCGTTTTGCGAATACAGAAGAAGGAAAGGCGGATTATACTGCTTTTTTAGCTTCCGAAGCGGATCCGGGTGCTTTTTTTGAAAACAAGTTGCAATACATACAAGATCGATTCAGTTTTTATAATTCAGATTATCGTGAATTGACCAATGCGTTGGCGGGTATATCAAAAAGTAACGGGTTGGAATTTGGATTGGTACGCTTTCAAGGTAGTGATGATATTTTTGGTTACGTTCGCTATATTGTTCCCAACTCCAATGCCGCTACCGTTGCAATTGATCGCGGTGATCTGTTTACGGGAGTAGACGGACAAACATTGACCATTACTAATTTTAAAGCGCTGCTTTTTGGCGATAATGACACATACACTTTGAATATGGCCGATTTTGTCAACGGAAATGTGGTGCCAAATGATCAAGAAGTCATGCTTACCAAGGAAGAAGCGCTCGCAGAAAATCCGATTTTTATTTCCAAATCCTTTGAAATAGGAGGAGAAAATATCGGTTACATCATGTACAATCAGTTCACCAATGAATATGATGATAACCTATACGATGCCATTGAAGCTTTAAAAACGGCAGGTATCACGAATTTAATTTTGGATTTGAGATATAATCCAGGCGGTTCGGTAAATACTACGCGTTTATTGGCGAGTATGATATACGGCACCAATACTTCCAATGTGTTTTTGAGAAAAAGATATAATGACAAGCTTCAAGCGCAATTTACGGATAGTCAATTGGAAGTTTATTTTGCCGATAAAGTGGGTGGAAAGTCCATCAATTCACTCGGATTGACAAAATTATATGTTTTAACGACTTCCGGATCCGCATCGGCAAGTGAATTATTGATCAACAGTTTGGAACCTTATATGGACGTCATCCAGATTGGGGATGTCACCAGGGGAAAAAACGAATTTTCAACTACCATGGTAGACGATCGTGAAAACTCATATTTGTATACGCCATCACGGGTAGGTAAAATCAATCCGGATAACCAATGGGCCATTCAACCCCTTATCGGTCGCAATGAAAATACCGCAGGTTTTTCAGAATATACCAACGGCTTACAACCTGATATTCTTTTAAAGGAAGATTTTGGGAACTTGGGTATTCTAGGTGAGCAAAATGAACCCTTATTGGCCAGGGCTATCCAAGCCATCACCGGACAAACAGGCAAACGGGATTTTACTGTTAACAATCCGATCGATATCATTAGCAGTTCTAAAATGTTCAGTCCTTTCAAGGATAAAATGATTGATGATACAGTCTATGATTTGGAATTTTAAATCTAGTTGAACGTCTTTAAGGGACGGTCTTAAGAGTTTAAAATTCTTACATGTGTAATGTTGAGCGTAGTTTAAACACCTTAATTATAATAGGTTTTCGTTTTTCGACTGCGCTCAAACTGATAGTAAAATGTTCTTTTCAATTCATATATTTTGAATTATAGGCTTAAGGAAAATCCCAAACGTAAATTTCTCCCCCTAGTGGTATAATCAACTAATTCTGTATACTGTTCATTTAAAAGATTTTCCAAAGCAATAAAAGTCCCAAATCTATTGGAAAATTGATGTTTCAACTGAAGGTTTACCAAACTAAAACTGCCTAAAGTTACTTCTGTAAAAGTGGCAAAATCCGTATCCATTCGATCCGAGACATATTGATAGGCCATTCCTAGGTACGTTTTCGGGCCTAATTCATACCCAAGGCTTGCATTCACTTTGTTTTTTGGCACCCTTAGCGCCAAGCCTTCCTTTGAATTCGTTAAGGTATAGTTGGCATTGAAGGTTAAGCCCGTTATGGGTAACGTAGTAATCCCTACCTCTACCCCATTAAAATGAGCTATATTTTCAGAATTACGATACTGACTTTCAAACGTGTTCGGATCTATAGTAACATATTCAATTCGATTATCTTCCGTTCTATTAAAATAAACGGCATTTACCGTGAGTTTATCCGACATTCTATATTCCAGACCACCTTCCAAGGTTCTATTCTCCTCAGGGCTCAAGTCAGGATTAGGTCCAAACGGACCATATAATTGTGATAAATTGGGTGCTATATAGGAAGTTGCATAGGAACCGAAAACTTTTAAATATCCGGATTCCGATTTTATTCTATAGGATGGATTGATATTATAAATAAGATTGGAGTCGTAGGTACTATGGTTATTTAAGCGGATACCGGTGTTCAAATTGATACCATTGTCTCCGACATAAACCACATTTAAATAGGGGTCCCAAGAGTTTGAATCCTGTTCCTCGGTAAAAAGTGTTTGATTTTCAATATAATTCAAGCCAATTATGGTATGTACTTTTTCTGCAAAAATATATTTGTTAAATACGTCCAACACATAGGTTTGAGAATCAAAAGCGGATGGAAAATCGGAAATAAAAGATCTATTGATTTGATTAAAGGCAGTATTCACATGAAAACTTCCTTTTTCATACCCATACGTACTGGCCAAGCCAAAACGTGATTGTTCGCTGGTAAAATAAAAATCAGCATCTTCTATGGGGAACCCACTATCGTAGTCACTGTTCAACTTATTATAGAATGCAGAAGCAGTCACTTCAAATCGTTTTGTAAATTGATATCCTATTTTCATGTTACCATCGATTCGGGAGAATACATCGGGTTCCGTTCCTATCGCTGCAGATAATCCATCCGTAAATTGATGTCCTCCTGATGCTAACAAAGAAAGTTTTCCTTTTTTTGCCATTAGGTTTACGGTATTTGAAAAGTCGGAGATATTATAGTTTTGGTCATCTTGCGATTGGTTGGTACCCATACTCGACAATACTTCCAAAGAAAGCCCCTGTTTCTTAACCTGCTTCGTAGTGATATTTATCACAGCTGTCGCTGCCGAATTACCGTATAGGGTACTGGCTGCTCCTTTCAAAATCTCAATACTTTCGATTTGGGAACTATTAAGCAAACGAAGGTCGTATTCGGCATTGGTACCCGAAGGATCCGACACCTGAATACCATCAATGACAACCAATACTTGTCTGTTGTTTCCTCCTCTCACATAAGTGGACAGGTTTTGACCGGCAAAACTTCTGGTTCCGTTGATTTCGATACCACTTTTTGTATTGATGATTTCAGGTATACTGCGATCTCGATTTTGTTCCAACTCCTGTTGGGTAATCGTGATTACCGTTTTACCCGAATTCTCTCGTTTTAATTGAAAGCGTGAGTCGCTTACGACAACTTCATCTAATTGAAAGGTAGTAATGGAATCTTGTTGTACTTGTGCTGCTGTACTTGCACACAATAATACGGTGACCATTGGCCACATTGAATAATTTTTCATTCGTTTACATTCATAAACGGGAGCATAGTATGTCTGTACCCATACGTAAACCTCTATCCCGAAAGTTTAACATTAGTTGTTTGAATAAGGCAGGTCTCCTGACTCGTTTTATGATATTTTGCCTTCCCATGATTACTGAACAGGTTCAGGATACACAGTGGCTTAGAAGAAATAACATCCCTTTGAAAGGGTGTCAAACCCGTCTGTCTGCCGACAGACGGGTTTGACATAAACTTACAGTTGCGGGAACAGTTCCGGATTTACACCGGATTCCCTTTTAATTCCACCACAAAAAAGCAATGGAAACCAAAATTCACGACGAAAATAAACATTTTGTTTAATCTTTCTAGGTAAAGTTTTATAATACTACTTTTGGAAATTGGATGTAAATTGAAAATCTTGAAAGAATTATTATTTTTTAGTTTATTACTTTTTATATGCGGTTGCAAGCAGCAAACAAAGGAAACTTCGCCTTTTGCAGATTCTGCGACCCGTACGGTCATTAAGTATGCCAATGGCTTTTCAATAGAAAAACAAGCATCAGGATTGGTTGTACTTAAAATAGTCTCGCCATGGCCAAATGTCGAAGCTTCGTTTAGCTATGCATTGGTTCCGAAAGAGAAACAAGCCATTATAACACTTAATAAGAACGATTTTGACGCCATAATTTCCGTACCTATCGAAAACCTTGTGGTAACATCAACTACGCATATACCTGCTTTGGAAGCGTTAGGCGTTCTGGACAGACTGATCGGCTTTCCGGATACGGATTATATTTCTTCGAAAGCAGCCAGAGCACGTATCGCTGCAGGTAAGATCATGGAGTTGGGGGTGAATGAAAGTCTTAATACAGAGGCCGTTTTAGCACTGCAACCAGACCTGGTGGTAGGATTTGCGGTAACTGGCGAAAATAGTGCTTACGAGACCTTAAAACGCTCTAATATACCAGTTGTGTATAACGGCGACTGGGTAGAAGAAACCCCCTTGGGCAAGGCAGAATGGATCAAGTTTTTTGCTCCATTTTTTAACAAGGAAGACCAGGCCAATGCTATTTTTAATGAAATTGAGCAATCGTACCTCCATGCAAAAAAATTGGCCGCTACCGCTAAAACTAGTCCGACCGTGCTCAGTGGTGCGCTCTATAAGGATGTTTGGTATTTACCTGGAGGTAAAAGCTGGGCAGCTAACTTCCTTGAGGATGCCAATGCAAATTATTTATGGAAGGATACTCGTGAAAACGGAAGTTTATCCTTGAGTTGGGAAAGTGTTTTGGACGTAGCCCAAAAAGCCGACTACTGGGTCGCACCTGCTCAATTCACATCTTATGCCGAAATGGAAACAGCTAGCCCACACTACAAGCAGTTTGAGGCTTTTCAAAACAAAAAAATTTACTCCTTTGCCAATACCATTGGAGAAACTGGTGGTACCTTATACTATGAATTGGCACCTCAGCGACCTGACCTTGTGCTAAAGGATTTAATTCATATTTTACATCCGAAATTATTACCCGGTCATGAACCATTCTTTTTTAAAACCCTACATTAATTGACCAAACAGCCCACATACACCATTCCATTTTCAGTACTTGTCTTGGTGTTACTGGTATGTTTTGTTCTAAACATGAGCCTAGGATCTGTCAGTATTTCTTTCAGCGAAACTTTAAAAACAATTTTTGGGTCAGGTTTCGAACAGTCTTCCAGTTCCTACATCATCTGGAATTATCGATTGCCAAAAGCTTTTACGGCAATCTTGGTGGGTGCCGGACTTTCTTTAAGCGGATTGTTAATGCAGACCTTGTTCAGAAACCCCTTGGCAGGCCCATTTGTATTGGGCATCAGTTCTGGCGCCAGTTTGGGCGCGGCTTTATTGATTATGGGGTCTTCCCTTTTTTCAGGAATTTTTACATTTTCCGTTTTCAACGATATCGCCTTGGCCGTAGCATCGAGTTTAGGTAGTTTCCTGGTCCTACTAGTTGTTTTGGCGGTATCGGTAAAAATAAAGGATACTATGGCACTATTGATTATAGGTTTAATGTTCGGTAGCATTACGGCCGCCATAGTCAGTGTCCTTTCCTATTTTACAAAAGCGGAAAAATTGCAGCAATATATTTATTGGTCCTTTGGTAGTTTGGGCAACCTTTCGTGGTACCAATTATTGATTTTATTTATCTGTATGTTCATTGGTATCGTGATGAGTATATTTTCCATTAAATCCCTAAATGCCTTATTACTGGGGGAAAATTATGCGAAGAGCTTGGGGGTTCACTTAAAAAAATCACGCTACATCATTATTATTGCCACGGGACTATTAGCTGGTTGTATTACTGCCTTTGCCGGACCTATTGCATTTGTTGGATTAGCTGTACCTCATGTAACACGACAACTGTTTCACACTACCGACCATAAGATTCTTATTCCGGCAGTAGTTTGTTGTGGTGCTATTTTAATGTTACTGTGTGATACCATAGCGCAGTTGCCCGGTTCGGTGAGCGTGTTACCCATTAATGCCATAACCAGTATATTTGGAGCACCCGTAGTCATTTGGTTATTGGTGCGAAAAAAGAAAATGATTTTTTAATTCCAGAATAGCTTATGTACCTTAAACCAGAAACCTTTCTCAAACACAACGTAAAGCCATTAAAGACACAGCCACAAATAGTTCACTAACGATCAGCAATTTAGCCATCGGTTATGGCCAAAAAAGCATCGCTGAGCATATTTCCTTTGATTTGAAAAAAGGAGAACTGGCTGCTATTGTTGGCATTAATGGTATCGGTAAATCAACC
>JBBSKR010000136.1:0-9477 GCA_038256135.1 Flavobacteriales bacterium
GGGCGTCCCAATTATTATAAAGATGAGGATGACCGTCCCAAATTTGGACATATTGTCTTAACCTTCGAAAATGGTTTTCATTTTGCGTTCGAGAACAAACGAAAGTTTGGATGGTGGAACCTAATCGATTCCATAGCCGATTACAAGGTAGCGCACAATTTAAGTGATGATGCCAGGGACTTATCCTTAAAAGACTTTAAAGATTCACTTGGCAATCGTAAAACGCACATTAAAAAGATTATTATGGACCAGAGCGTTGCTGCGGGCGTAGGTAATTGGATGGCCGATGAAATATTGTACCAAGCGAAAATGCATCCCGAGAAAAAAGTAGAGGATATGACCAAAAAGGATATCGAAAAAGTCTTTGATGCGATAAAGAAAGTTATTGAAACGGCCATTGAAAATGATGCGCATTACAGCGATTTCCCAAAGGATTTTCTAATGCATTTTAGAAAAGAGGGTGCCACGTGCCAACATACGGGCGCAACAATTAAAAAAATCAAGCTAGGGGGACGGGCTACGTATTTCTCGCCAAAGTGGCAATTGCTATAGCTTGTATAGGAAGTCTTATCTCAGCAGGTACTACAAACCCTTTAGAATTATTTTTATCTATATATTAATTAATTAGCCAATGGGAACGAACTATTTATGGTTTGGTTTTTTGATTGAATGTTTGGTACGTATCCAAAACAAACATGGATTGATAAGAAGTTCGATTTTCCTATATTTAAATGAATTTAAATACATCTAACTAATGAAAAACTATTTCATCATCGTATTGGGCATTTTATGTTCTGCACTTACCCATGGGCAAGAAGACCTTTTAATAAAGCATAAATGGTCTTTTGAAAAAGCACAGCAGTGGTATGCAGCACAAGGATGGCTATCCGGTGCTAATTTTAATCCGAGTACGGCCATAAATCAATTGGAAATGTGGCAAAAAGACACTTTTGACCCAGATGCCATTGATAGAGAACTTGGTTATGCCGAAGGAATCGGATTTAATACGATGCGGGTCTATTTGCATAGCCTGGCCTACAAAGCAGATCCATCGGGATTTAAAAACCGAATGGAGCAATACCTGGCGATTGCAGAAAAGCATGGTATTAAAACCATGTTTGTATTTTTTGATGATGTTTGGGGGAAATCGCCGAAAGTAGGGAAGCAACCTGACCCCGTTCCAGGAACCCATAATTCTGGTTGGGTGCAAGACCCCGGTGATCCTGCATCCAAGGAAAAGGAAAACTTCCCAGAATTGGAGACCTATGTGAAAGATGTACTTACGACGTTTGAGGACGACACTAGAATTCTTATGTGGGATCTGTACAACGAACCTGGGAATACCGGAAAGTTAGTAAGCAGTATGCCTCTTTTAAAAAACGTGTTTTTATGGGCTAGACAAGTAAACCCTAGCCAACCGTTAACAGTAGGTCTGTGGGATTGGAGTTTTCAGGAATTGAACGCCTTTCAAGCCACACACTCAGACATTCTTACTTATCACAATTATGAAGGGCCTGAGAAACACCAGCTGATCATCAATCTTCTTAAGACACATGGTAGGCCAATGATCTGTACAGAATATATGGCACGCACCAGAAACAGTCGTTTTGCCAATATCATGCCCATGTTAAGAAAAGAAGATATTGGTGCCATTAATTGGGGGTTGGTTGCGGGAAAAACAAATACAAAATATGCATGGAACACCCCAATTAAAGATGGACTGGAGCCTATGGAATGGTTTCATGAAGTTTTTCGGAAAGATGGAACTCCCTATAGACAGGATGAGGCCGATTTGATAAAGAAATTGAATAGTGATGCTCCTTATTTTGAAGAATAAGGTATTTTTTGTCGAGAACTACAACTTTTCGGGTCAGGAATCCATCGTATCGAGTTAAGTCTAACTGGGGATTACCCGTATATTTAACCGAATCAAAAAGTAAAATATGTCACTATTAACAATTATCCTAAATATTCTATTGCCGCCATTAGCCGTTTTTATGAAGCACGGTGTAGGCACAACACTTTTAATAAGTATATTATTGACCTTGCTGGCTTGGTTACCAGGTGTAATCCATGCGTTTATAGTGAACTAATAGCATACTTAATACATAAAAATGTCTTGCCTACTTATGTAGCAGGTATGGACATCAAAAGCCGGATAGGTATCAAAGGTAGTTTTGGTAGTTTATCCGGCTTTTAGTTTTACTTCCTAACCGCGGGCCAAATTCACGTACAATTTTCTTAACTTTCTAAAATATCTATCTTAGGAATTGATTTAAATGAACTTTATAAAGTGCTTCAGACCCCAGCAAGAAAAATTGACCATATTGTATTTGCCGTAGAACATCTTGAAACGGCAGTTACTGAAATAGAAAACATAATTGGGGTAAAAGCCTTGGTTGGTGGTCACCATAAGAATTTTGGCACCAAGAATGCCATAATTAAATTGAATGACCGAATGTATCTCGAAATTTTGGCAGCCGACGAAACGTATTCTGATGTTTTACCGCCAAGATGGATGGGAATAGATGCTTTGACCAAAAACCGAATTACCCGCTGGGCCATCACTTCTACGAACTTAGAAGAAGATAGCGCTCTCCTAAATCGCTTTAATGCCGGTATGGGCCAGGTTTCTGAGGGTTCTAGGCAACTCACCGACGGTTCCATGCTACACTGGAAATTGATTCTGCCATTGGCATTGCCAGAAGTGGAACTCATCCCTTTCAGTATCGATTGGGGCGGGAGTGATAATCACCCCACCGATAATATACCCAATATGGGGTGTCAATTACTTGATTTATACGGTACGCACCCCCAACCAACTATTTTTAATAATATCTTTGAGCAGTTAGGTGTCAATTTACGAATTGAAGAAGATGAACATATTCAGCTTAAGGCTGTCCTCAAAGGGCCCAAAGGAATCGTTCAATTATAATTATAGTAAAGCAACGTATGAGTCAGACTACTAAATATCTGATATTTATTTCACTCCTCCTATGCATGGGTTGCAAAGACCTGCAAAGTAACAAGGACGATATATCGGCCCAAGAAAAAACTGATAAAGAACCTGATAACGAGAGTGCCAATGGTTTAGTAAACAAAGCGATAAAGGCCCATGGTGGAATGCTTTATGATTCCGCCTATTATCAATTCGTATTTCGTGATAAATTGTACACGTTCAATAACGAAAATGGTACTATCTATACGGTTAAGGCCAAGGATAGTTTGGGTAACCAAATTGAGGATAAATTGGAGAACGGAAATTTTACTAGAAAAGTAAACGATGAGCCCATTGAGCTGTCTGATAAAGATATTTCCAAGTATAGCAATGCATTAAATTCAGTCATCTATTTTGCAACGTTGCCACATAAATTGAATGATAAAGCAGTACAGAAACACTATGTAGGTGAAACGGTCATAAAAGGTGAGGATTACGATGTGATAGAGGTCTCTTTTTTTAAGGAGGGGGGTGGTAAGGACCATGATGATATTTTTATGTATTGGATCAATAAAAAATCACACTATATCAATTATCTAGCCTACAGTTATAGCGTCGATGATGGGGGTGTCCGTTTTAGGAACGCCTATAATCCTAGGACAATTGATGGAATACGGTTTCAAGATTATATTAATTGGGAAGCACCGGTGGGAACTCCCTTACAGCAGTTACCAACGCTGTTCGAAAAAGGAAAATTAAAGGAATTGTCAAAGATCGATACCGAAGATATCCAAAATTTAAACCCGACTGATTTATAAGAATAAAAGCATTTTTGTGGTCCAATTGTATTTGACTTCCTTCTTAAAATTGAGCAACAATTTTCTTAGTGTATCTTTGGGAGGCATCTTTTTAAAGTTTAAAACGATTCAGTTCGTTATCACCGTAGACTGATTTCTAATGTAACTTCACCTGCTATGAAGGGTAAAACCTTATTTGACGATTTTTCTGAAGTTTCCGGGAAAGCTTGGAAGCAAAAAATTCAGTATGATTTAAAAGGGAAAGATTATAATGAAGCCGTGGTATGGGATTCGCCGGAAGGAATTAAGGTAAAACCATTTTATCATGCCGATGATTTTATAGAAAAAAATAATCTTGTTACCGCATCTTCGCATCCATGGAATATAGGTCAAGTGATTTATGCCGGGAATTCCATCATGGCAAATGAAAAAGCACAAAAAATGATTGGAAAAGGAGCCGAGGCGTTGCGGTTCACGATTCCTTCTTCTGACATAGACAGCATACCTCTTTTGAACAATATTGATTTAAATAGGGTTTCCGTGTATCTAGATATGCAATTTTTGTCTAAAGAATACATTGCTACAATTTTTGAAAAAACTTCAAATACGACGAAGCTCTATTGTCAAGTTGATCCTATTGGGCATCTTGCAAGGTCTGGTAATTGGTATCAATCAATGGTTTCAGATTTAAATGCAGTTGATGAATTAACGACACTGGAGCTTGATAATTTGGTTAGTATCGATATTTCCCTTTATGAAAATGCTGGTGCAGATATGACCCAACAACTGGCATATGGCCTATCACATGCCAATGAATATTTAAATCATTTGAACGAAAATGAAAGTCTCCAAAAATGTAAGAATATACAGTTCAAAATTGCGGTAGGGGGCAATTATTTCTTTGAGATTTCAAAACTGCGGGCCTTACGGAAGCTTTGGAACGTACTGACGGAAGCCTATGGTGTTTCCTGTGACCTACACATAACCGCAATGCCGTCGAGAAGGAATAAAACCATTTATGATTATAATGTAAACATGCTTAGAACAACAACGGAATGTATGTCGGCCATTCTAGGAGGGGCCAATACCATTTTCAATTTACCCTATGATTCCGTTTACCACAAGAATAATGACTTTGCGGAGCGTATCGCTTTAAATCAATTGCTCCTCTTAAAGGAAGAAAGTTATTTTGACAAGGTAGGGAATCCAACAGATGGGGCTTATTACATTGAATCAATGACCAACCAGTTGGCCGAGAAAGCATTGGTCCTGTTCAAAGCCATTGAAAAGGTCGGGGGGTTACTAAAGCAACTAAAAAACCATTCCATCCAAAACAAAATAGCCGATAGTGCAAAAAAACAGCAAGAAAGGTTTACCAAGAAGCAAGATATTTTGGTGGGAACCAATGCCTATCAAAACGATGCGGATGTTATGAAAGGCAACTTAGAACTCTATCCGTTCGTAAAAAGGAATCCTAGAAAAACCCTCATTACCCCCATTATCGAAAAGCGATTGGCTGAGGAACTAGAGCAAAACCGATTGGACAATGAGTAGGAAAGATTTGCAACATATCAGTTTAAAAAATACCGCATCGGTTTCGGATCACGCTGAAATTAATCTGGATGACCAGTCGAATAAAACCTATACCACTGCAGAAAATATCAAAATAAAAAGAAGGTATTCACCTCAGGATATGAAAGCTGTAGAACATCTTGATTTTGCTGCAGGAATTCCGCCATTTCTTCGCGGACCCTATGCCACCATGTATGTGCAACGCCCATGGACCATACGGCAGTATGCGGGGTTCTCTACCGCTACGGAAAGCAACGCCTTTTACAGAAAAAATTTAAAAGCTGGTCAAAAAGGGCTGTCCGTTGCGTTTGATCTACCGACCCATAGAGGCTATGATAGTGACCATGAAAGGGTTGTAGGCGATGTGGGAAAGGCAGGAGTAGCTATCGATACGGTGGAAGACATGAAAATTCTATTCGATGGGATACCGTTGGATAAAATGTCCGTTTCCATGACCATGAACGGAGCCGTATTGCCCATAATGGCTTTTTATATTGTCGCAGCTGAAGAGCAGGGAGTCTCAAAGGAAGAACTTTCAGGAACCATTCAGAATGATATTCTAAAGGAGTTTATGGTCCGCAATACCTATATATACCCTCCGAAACCCTCCATGCAACTGGTAGCCGATATTTTTGAATATACAAGTAAGCAAATGCCCAAGTTCAATAGCATCAGTATTTCGGGTTACCATATGCACGAAGCTGGGGCGCCAGCACATTTGGAGTTGGCCTATACCTTGGCAGACGGTTTGGAGTATATAAGGACAGGCCTCAGGGCAGGACTGGAAATAGATGATTTTGCTCCACGACTTTCCTTTTTTTGGGGAATTGGAATGAACCATTTTATGGAAATTGCAAAAATGCGGGCGGCACGAATGCTTTGGGCAAAAGTGGTAAAGGAATTCAATCCAAAGAATGAAAAATCTTTAATGTTAAGGACACATTGTCAAACCAGCGGTTGGAGCCTTACGGAGCAAGATCCTTTCAACAATGTGGCGCGCACCACCATAGAAGCCGTCGCAGCTGTATTCGGAGGAACCCAAAGCCTGCACACCAATGCCTTGGACGAGGCTATAGCGTTACCAACGGATTTCTCTGCACGTATTGCAAGAGAAACACAGATTTACCTGCAGGAGGAAACCAAGATGACTAAAACCGTTGATCCTTGGGCAGGGAGTTATTATGTAGAAAAACTTACCCATGATCTGGCACATAAAGCATGGGAACTTATGGAAGAGGTCGAAAACCTTGGGGGTATGACCAAGGCCATTGAAACCGGTATACCAAAGATTCGTATAGAGGAAGCTGCGGCAAGAAAACAGGCACGCATAGATAGTCTACAAGATGTCATTGTTGGGGTCAACAAATATAAATTGACCAAAGAAGATGAACTTCAAATTTTGGAGGTTGATAATCAGGAGGTGCGAAGGCAACAATTAGAGCGTTTACAAAAAATAAAAGCCGATCGAAATACCCAAAAAGTGGTTCACTGTTTGGATACCTTGACCCAAGCCGCAAAAAATAGGCTTGAGGGAAGCGGTACGGAAGAAAATTTATTAGCTTTAGCAGTATCCGCTGCTCGGGAAAGAGCTACGTTGGGAGAAATCAGTAGTGCTTTGGAAGAGGCATACGGTAGGCATAAAGCAATCATTAATTCATTCACTGGAGTGTATTCAAGGGAAATTAAGGAAGACGAAAGTTTCAAAAAAGCACAGGGGCTGGCAGACCGTTTTGCGGAACAGGACGGCCGTAGACCTCGTATTATGATTGCCAAAATGGGGCAGGACGGGCATGATAGAGGCGCCAAGGTGGTTGCTACCGGCTATGCGGATTTAGGTTTTGATGTGGATATCGGCCCCCTTTTTCAAACCCCAAAGGAAACCGCGAAACAAGCAGTGGAAAATGATGTACATATTTTAGGTATTTCATCACTTGCAGGGGGACATAAAACATTGGTCCCAGAAGTAGTAAAAGAATTGAAAACCTATGGTCGTGAAGATATTATGGTTATTGTGGGCGGGGTAGTGCCCAAACAGGATTATCCATTTTTAAAAGATGCCGGTGCTACCGCAGTTTTCGGACCGGGCACCAAAATCAGTGAGGCCGCTATACAGATTTTGGAAATGCTACTGGAATGAATAGGAATTTCATCTGGTTGAAAAGAATAAAAGAGGCCGTCTAAAAAGTTGGATTTTAACCCTATTGTCAAATTAGGCGCAGTCGAAACACTCTAAAAATCAATAAATTAAAGTTTTCCACCGAAATTTCGGGGCGCTCGAAATGACAGAAAGTTAGACTTTTTAGACAGCCTCTTCATCGTATTGTCAGCTAAATTTTAGGAGGCAATTGCCGGCGAATTTTTTCCTTTACTTCTCATCCAAAAGTAAAGAATTGTAAAAAGGATAATTAAAATGCCAGGGAATATGGTCAGCTTTTCCAATGTATTCTGACCCGCAACAAGTTCTAGCTCATCACCCGTAAATCCTTGTCTAGTGGCCTCTGCTAAATCACTATCGATCCATCCACCTATTACTGGTTGTACAGCTCCGGTCATAAACATTCCTATCGCTCCAACGATAGACATACCCAAAGCACCACTTTTTGGTATTTTGTCTGCTACAAATCCAATCATATTAGGCCAGAACAAAGCAATTCCAAAAGCAAATATTATGGCCGCTACGTAGGCCATGGCACCTGTCTGGGTACTAAATAAATAAACACCTATGGTAGCAAGAACGGCAGAGCCCAGAAGTACACCCGATTGATCGAATTTTTTGACAAAATCCCCGCCAAAATATCTGGTTATCGCCATTAATCCCGCAGTCAAAGCAAGAATAATCATAGGATTGGCCCCACTTTTAGACAATATAAGGCCTACCCATTGGTTTGGTCCAAATTCGGATATAGCTGTTAAGGTCATACAAAATGCGATAAACAAAAATAAAGGCGACAATATGGATTTAAAATTCCCACTAAGGGTAGCTGCTTCTTCTACCTTAGCTTTAGGCCAAGGTTGTCCAAAAAATAAATATGCATAAATCAACGTGGGTACGAGAATAATCCATATTTGTGTTTCCCAGGATAGGCCTCCGTCCGTCATGAATTTTGAGATTAAACTACCAATTGCGATTCCCCCGGGAAACCACATGTGAAACCGGTTTAACATTTTACTCATTCGAACACCTTGGTAGGCATCTGCGATCATTGGGTTACAAGCTGCTTCCGTACAGCCATTCCCCAATCCAATTAAAAGGGTTGAAATTAAAAGACCCACATAACTACCGGAATAAATAGTTAAGATTATTCCTAAAGCATGGGCAAAGAATGCAAACTGCATTATGGCCTTTCCACCTACCTTATGGTAAATTAAACCACCAACGATCATTGCTAACGGGAATCCTAAAAACCACATAGAATTTATAAATCCTAATTGAGGCCCTGTCAAACTTAGCTCTTCGCTCAATTGCGGTAAGATACCGGCGCGTATACTAAAAGAGAATGCAGTGGTAATCAATGCAAAACAGCTGGCATAAAACAGTCTGTTGGCATTTAGATTAGAAGTTGCGGTACTTTCCATATTATATTGATTTAGTTGTTGTTTTGGTTAAGGTGCTAAACTAATAAAAATGAAATAATATTACTCCTTTTTTAGTAAAATCACACTTTAAGAGTGGCATGATGCGCAAAATATACCTTTTACCGAATTTTCGGTAGTTTTTCTGTAAAAGCAAAACCACTGAATTTGAATTTACTGGGTTGATAATCAAGGATTAGGTATATTGGTCCTCAATTAGTAACCAATTATTCCATAGCTATGAAAAATATGATTTGGGTCTGTATGAGCTTTTTATTTTTTAGTTGCTCCGATGTAAATAAGGGTATAGACCGAGAATCAGAACCTTCTGGGGTAACAAACTCCTCAAATTATAACCCTGAAGCGCGTTTGGATAGTTTGGGGATTGAATTAAGGGACCAAGGTATCCCTGTTGCCAACTATGTACACGCAGTTAGAAGCGGCAATTTATTATTCTTGGCAGGAAAGGGGCCAAAACAGGCAAATGGCGAGAATATTATAGGGAAATTGGGCGAAGACCTAACTTTGGAAGAAGGCTATGCTGCGGCTCGCGAAGCAGGAATCAACCAGCTTTCTGTCTTGAAAATGGAGTTAGGA
>JBBSKR010000137.1:0-9455 GCA_038256135.1 Flavobacteriales bacterium
AACAGGTATTGATCGATAGTGGTGTAAGCGATTATATTGGATTAATGCTTCAAGGATCGTCCATCTCCCCCTTAATTTTGGCGTGGCTAATAGCAACCGTTATAAGGGTTTGCGTCGGTTCTGCCACAGTTGCTGGCTTAACCGCTGCCGGTATAGTTTTACCCCTTGTACAAGGTGCCGGGGTAAGTCCAGAACTAATGGTGTTGGCTATAGGATCGGGTAGTTTGATGTTGTCCCATGTAAATGATAGTGGCTTTTGGCTATTTAAGGAGTATTTTAATCTTTCTGTCAAGGATACCTTAAAAAGTTGGACGGTCATGGAAACGACTGTTGGCGTAATGGGCCTATTAGGTGTTTTAACAATTGATATATTCATTTAAATTAAAAACGATATGCAAAAGAAACCTTCGGAAAGAATTAAGGAACTAGGTTTAGTTTTACCCCCTGCCCCGCCACCTGCAGGACTCTATAAACCTGTTTTGGTAGTAGATCATTTTTTATATGTTTCAGGTCAGGGTCCAATGAAAAACGATGGCTCTTTGATTACCGGAAGGGCTGGCCATGATATGGATTTGGAAGCGGCTAAAAAAGCTGCAAGGCAAGTTGCCCTAACCATGCTGGCTACCATCCAGACCCAGTTTGGTGATATTGATAGAATAAAAAGGATTGTTAAAACATTAGGGATGGTAAATTCTACTCCAGATTTTGGACAGCAACCTTTGGTCATCAATGGGTTTAGTGAATTAATGGCCGATATCTTTGGCCACGATAATGGTGTAGGGGTGCGCAGCGCAGTAGGAATGATCCTTCCAGGGGGTATTCCCGTTGAGATTGAAGCTCATTTTGAACTACATCATTAGTTACCTTTGAAATGAACTGTATCAAAAAGTTACTAGCTGAATTAGTTTTTCCGTTTAAATCATTTAAATATCAATAGATGAAAAGCAAAAATTGGTATTCCTTGAACAATCCAGAGGAAGTTATTTCCCCTTCCTTATTGGTATATCCAGATAGAATTCAGCATAACATTGAATTGATGGTTTCCATGATAGGTGATGTTACCCGATTACGCCCTCACGTGAAAACCTACAAAAATGCCAATATCATCAACATGCAATTGGAGCAGGGCATCAAAAAATTCAAGTGTGCTACCATAGCCGAGGCTGAACTATTGGGAAATTGTAAAGCCCCGGATATTTTATTGGCTATGCAACCTATCGGCCCCAATGCCCATCGATTTTTGGATTTGATGAAAAATTATCCAGATTCCCAATTTTCTACATTGGTGGATAACATGACCACACTTTCAATTTTAGGTGAATTGGCCAAGACCAATAAAATGAAAATTCGACTTTGGGTAGATATCAATAATGGAATGAACAGAACCGGTATTGCACCAGATAAGGAAGCTTTGGAATTATATTCCCAAATTCACGAACATCCAAATTTGATTGCCGAAGGTCTACATGTATATGATGGTCATTTAAGAAATACCGACCCAAAAATAAGGGAAACCAATTGTAATACCGCTTTTGAAACAATACAGGTTTTACGTTCAACTATTGAGGAGAAGGGCATGCCTAATCCTAAAATTGTGGCCGGAGGTTCCCCTACCTTCCCTTTTCATTGTAAACGGCAAGATGTGGATGCCAGTCCCGGTACCACCTTGTTATGGGATACCGGGTATGGAACTAAATTTCCTGAAATGGGCTTTTTGCCAGCCGCTGTTTTGCTTACCCGAATCCTAAGCAAACCAACTACGGGGATTCTTTGCTTTGATTTGGGACATAAATCCATTGCTCCAGAAATGCCTTTCCCCAGGGTTGAATTTTTAGACCTTGAACATAGTCGGCAAATTAGTCAGTCTGAAGAACATCTGGTTGTAGAATATGATGATTTGACCATTCCTGAAGTGGGGGATGTTCATTATGCCATCCCAAAACATATTTGTCCAACGGTAGCTAAGTATGATACATTAACTGTTATTGAGAACGGTGAAGTTGTCGACCATTGGAAGGTCACCGCCAGAAATTATAAATTGACGCTTTGAACATGTTCATATTTGACGCCCATTTAGACCTTTCCATGAATGCTATGGAATGGAACCGAGACCTTACTTGGCCAGTCGAAGAAATTAGAAAAAGTGAACAGGGTTTAACGGATAAGCCGGATCGCGGCAATAATACCGTTTCTTTGGACGCTATGCGAAAAGGCAATATCGGCCTTTGCACAGCCACCCAAATTGCCCGCTATGTACATCGGTCAAATCCCCTGCCGGGATGGAACTCACCACAACAGGCCTGGGCACAGACCCAGGGCCAATTGGCTTGGTATAAAAGCATGGAAGACTTGGGCGAAATGGTTCAAATCACCAACAGGAAGCAATTGAGTGCCCACTTGGAGCTATGGAAAACTGATACCGGGAAAAAGCCCATTGGGTATTTCTTAAGTTTGGAAGGGGCGGATTCTATCATAGATATGGGATATCTAGAAAAGTCCTATGCACAGGGCTTACGAGCCATAGGGCCTGCACACTACGGTCCGGGAACCTATGCGCACGGCACGAACTCCTCTGGAGGGATTGGTGCAATAGGAAGGGAGCTTCTAAAGAAAATTGAAAGTTTGGGGCTGATTCTCGATGTCACCCATCTCTGTGATCTTAGCTTTTGGGAGACCATGGTGAATTATGACGGTCCGCTTTGGGCGAGTCATAATAATTGTAGGGCGTTGGTGAATCACCATAGGCAGTTTACTGATGCGCAACTGAAGGAGATTATTGCTCGAAATGGGGTCATCGGGGTAGTTTTGGATGCCTGGATGATGGTGCCCAATTGGGAAAGAGGTGTTTCAACTCCTGAATCTGCAGGGGTAAGCTTACAACAAATGTTGGATAATATAGACCATATATGCCAATTGGCAGGTACTGCAAATCATGTTGGCATTGGCTCCGATTTGGATGGCGGATTTGGCAAGGAACAGGGTCCGGCGGATTTGGACACTATTGCAGATCTTCAAAAAGTGCCCGATTTATTAAACAGCAGGGGATACTCAAAAGAAGCTATTGAAAAGATAATGCACGGTAATTTCATCACGTTTCTACAAAAAAATCTCAGTGATTAGGGTTTCTTTCATCGAATAGTACTATCAATCAAATTAATTTAACGAAGCCTTAAGCCCCCATGGCAGGGTATTTGTTATCTTTATTTTCTCATACTGATAACCACATGAAGAATCCCTTTATTCTTTTTATAGTTATTTTCTGTTTTACCATGGAATTTGCTTTTGGTCAAACAGACTTTCCTACATCAAAACCGTTAAAGATTGAGGCGGCCAGCCCTATAGACCCCTTAGGAAAACCTAGCGCGGGACCAGTTTTGAACATGCCTTCCTTAATCAAGGAGCAGCCTAATATAAATATGAAAGATCCCAATCCCGTTAAAATGTTACGCGACGAGGAACTGGTACAAGCCGGAACCGGTATGAAAATCAATCCGCGTATTGGTCCGGGCGAACGTATGGGAGGTTCAGGACAGTTTTTTGCCGATCAGTACCTGGGCGATATCAAAAGCAACGGTAAGTATATCGGTATAGTTTGTAGGGACCATGAATATGTAGATGGTGACCGAGTAAAAATTTACATGAACGATAGGGTAGTAGAACCGAATCTACTTTTAACCGGAGCCTTTAAGGGTATCAATGTCGACCTACAACCTGGTTTCAACCGTTTGGATTTTGAAGCCCTTAACCACGGTTCATCTGCCCCGAATACGGCACAAGTGGATGTGTATGATGAAAAGGGTCAATTAATTTATTCCAATAAATGGTTGTTATCGACTGGCTCAAAGGCCACCTTGATCGTCACTAAGGAATAGAGCGTCCTAATTCAACCGCTTACCCCATTTTCAGACACAGTCCATTTTTTGATATCTTTGACACTTCAATTCAGTACATAAAATGGGGCAAAAATATAAAGTAGCGGTCATACAGTTAAACCTTAACAACACTGCAGCGGAGAATCGAAAAAAATGTTTGGAGTGGATTAAAAAAGCTGCCCTTCAAGGTGCCGAAGTAATAAGTTTACCTGAGCTTTATAGCAGCCATTATTTTTGCCAGAGCGAAGATGTCCAAAATTTCTCGATTGCCGAGCCCCTAGGAGATGTTTCCTTTACTGCATTCAGTAGTTTGGCCAAGGAATTGGGAGTTGCCCTTATTATTCCTTTTTTTGAAAAAAGAATGAGTGGCATCTATCACAACAGTGCCTATATTATTGATACCGACGGTTCACAAGCAGGACTCTATCGCAAAATGCATATCCCAGATGATCCCCATTTTTATGAGAAGTTCTATTTTACCCCAGGGGATCTAGGTTTTCAATCTATAAAAACAAAAAAAGGCAATATCGGAACCCTTATTTGTTGGGACCAATGGTATCCAGAAGCAGCACGATTAACAGCAATGAAAGGAGCAGAAATCTTATTCTATCCTACTGCCATAGGTTGGCATCCAGGTGAAAAAGTTGAATACGGTGAAAATCAGTATGGCGCTTGGATGAACGTAATGAAAGGGCATGCCGTCGCAAATGGCATCTATGTGGCGGCCGCTAATAGAATTGGTTTGGAACAATACCTACCGGGTACCGATGGTATCGAGTTTTGGGGCAAATCATTTATCTGTGGGCCACAGGGGGAAATACTCGCTTTAGCATCCGATGACAAGGAAGAGATTTTGATCGCTGAAGTAGATTTGGCACATCAGGAAAATGTACGTCAAAATTGGCCTTTTTTCCGTGACAGGCGAATCGATGCTTTCGGAGATCTTACGAAACGTGCCTTAGATTAATTTCCATGGAAAACAGAAGATTTCCGGCAGAATGGGAACCTCAAAAAGGCATATTACTATGTTTCCCCCATAACGGAAACGATTGGCCCGGTAAGTACGATGCCATTCGTTGGGCATTTGTAGAGTTCATAAAAAAAGTAGCGCATTTTGAAACGGTTCTATTAATTGTAGCCGATGAAAAGCTCCAAGAAAAAGTAAAGGAACTTCTAGTCAGGGCAACCGTAGACTTAAGTAAAATTGATTTTATTATCCGAAAGACCAACAGAAGTTGGATGCGCGACTCAGGACCTATTTTAGTGAAAAAAAATGGAAAACTTGAGGCCATCAATTTTAATTTCAATGGTTGGGCCAAGTACAACAATTGGCAATTGGATAAGCATGTTCCCTCCAAAGTTTCGGAATACTTGAAAGTTCCTCTAACACAAGCAAGGCATAAGGGCAAAAAAATAGTGCTGGAAGGTGGTGCCTTGGAGGTGAACGGCCTAGGCACTTTAATCACTTCTGAAGAATGTTTATTACACCCCACCATTCAAGTTCGAAATGTAGGATTTACCAAGGCGGATTATGAGGAGATTTTTAAGGATTATTTTGGGGTAACCAATACCATATGGCTGGGTAATGGCATTACAGGTGATGATACGCACGGACATATAGATGACCTATGCCGCTTTGTAAATTACGATACCGTGGTAACCGTTGTTGAAGTAGACAAAGAACATAAAAATTACAGACCACTACAGGAAAACTTAAAGCGATTAGGTTCCGCCACATTGGAAAATGGTAAACCTTTGAAAGTGGTAGAACTGCCTATGCCAAAGCCCATTTTTTTTGAAGCGTTGGAACTCCCCGCCAGTTATGCCAATTTTTTAATTGTCAACGGTGCGGTGTTGGTACCTACATTCAACGATTCCAACGATAGGGTTGCATTGAACATTTTAGCAGATTGTTTTCCCAATCGGGAAGTGATCGGCATTAACTGCATCGATTTAATTTGGGGCTTTGGAACGTTGCATTGTTTAAGTCAACAGATTCCTTTATAGAAAATTTCAAATTAGAATACCACATAAGTGGAAACTGAAGTTTTGAAATATATTCTCCAATCTTATTTTCTCTTCCCAGGCATATAAGTTTCCTCCGCTCTCTTTAAAACATCTTCCCTGTAATAGGCAGCATCTTTCCAATCAATATTGATGTATTTGTCAATTTGGTCGTCAAAATGCGGTGATGTTGGATCGCCACTTTGTCCGCCTGCCAGTATCGTTTTTGCTTTTACCTTATCGCCAAACTCTACGGCCGCTACAAAACTATTGCCCCGGGTACCATATATTTTTTTCGCACCCGGAGTAGTATATCTGGCCCCATAAGCTGCCAAAGCTCCCCAAGTACCAGAGGCAAACCCCACAGCCTTGCTGGGAAGACTGTCCTTAAATGTTTGAACGATGTCACCATTTAATCGTTGATACCGGTTGACCTCGCCCCAGGGCATTTGCCAAGTACCAAAATCAGTTCCTAGATTTGAAAGTGTCTCTTCAAACAGGCTTAATTTTTCTGTATTGGGTGAATCACTTCCCCAATATTCGACCAATTCCATCCCATTCAAACCCGCTGGCCTAACCGCTTTTTGGTAACTCATCATCCCATAAAAGTGGCCCAAGGTCATGGCCACGGATTCTTTGGATGTTTTATAATCCCATTGGCGCAATACTTCAATGGCATCTTTCATGTTCGCTTTTGGAGTGGCGTCATATGCTTGAACCAATCCCGGAATCAAGGCCTTAAAAGCAGGTAAATAAGGGTCATGTGCTAATTGAATCAAACTATCCAAGGTATATCCCTTTCTGTCGGTCAATAATTCAATGGCATGAACCCCTCTAAAATTTTCTTGGTCGACAGACATGTAATTGGGATAATCCTCCTTTTTTGGGCTAAATTCCAATGCGGAGGTATAAGGCGTGGAATTACAATTCTGTATCCATCCATTTTCCGGATTTAAAACTAAAATGTTTTCATCAACGGTATGTAACCCTTGCCAATCGGTTTTAGGATTACTCCCGTCAACGGGTTCTGCATAATCGAATTGTACATCACGCTTTGGTACAAAGTTTCCATGGAAATAGGCAATATTCCCTTCGGCATCGGCATAGACGGTATTGTTGCTTGAATTGGTACGGATATCCATCATCTCCCGAAATCCCTTATAACCGTGTTGTTTGGTTCTAATAAAGGATTGTTCCAATGCCTTTACAGGTTCCCACATCATTGCTGAAGCCGTCCACCGCCCATCGGCTACATGGGTTATTGGTCCGTGATGGGTGCTATACGCTGGAAAAGTCTTTTCCTTTATCTGATCACCATCCAAATATTTTAAAGAAATCTCTGATGCTGCTACAGGGCGAAGTTCTTCTCCATATTGGTAGAACAAATTATCATCTTGCTTAACTATCGTTTCCTTGAATTCATCCATCACATCGGTATAGGTAGAGGTATGCATCCAACCGGTTTTTTCGTTGAAACCTTGATAAACAAAAAATTGCCCCCAGGTTACGGCACCATAGGCATTCAAACCTTCTTCAGAAACCACATGGACTTCTCCCCTAAAATAAAAGGAGGTATGTGGATTGATCAATAGTAATGGATTTCCAGACTGTGTCAATTTTCCGGAAATTGCAATACCGTTGGACCCTTGGGGTTCTTCTGCTTCCTTTTCCTTCTTTAATTGTAGTTCCTCCAGCTCAGGGATTTCCATATTACCTTCGTAAAAGGCCGCTAACTTCTCGGTTGAAATTCTTTCTATATCCCCGCCAATGGAACCTTCACTAAAATACATGGGCATCCACGGCTCAAAATGGGTCAACAATTTTGGTTGTACTTCCGGATGGGTGTGGAGGTAATAATTTACGCCATCCGCAAAGGCATCACAAAGTTCCTTCAACCAATCCGGACTCTTTTTATAATTCTCCTTGGCCTCTTCCTCGGTCATAAAGAGTTTCGCACGTAAATCGCTGTACAATGCTTCTTCGCCGTCAATTTCGGCCAACCTGCCCGTTGCCCAAATATAATTCTGTTCTACCCGATTAAAATCATCTTCACATTGTGCATATAACAAACCAAAAACGGCATCGGCATCGGTTTTGCCGTAAATATGCGGTACCCCAAAATCATCGCGGATAATTTCTACCCGTTCTGCCTGTGCTTCCCATTTTATGACCTCGTCATTCGGCTTTTCCTTTGAACAGGCAAAAATCAAGAACGCTCCCAGAAAATATATATATTTCATCATATTGTTTTTAAAAAAAGACAAGATACAGACAAACAATCAATTAAACCCATGGCACTTCCAAAATCATTATCAAGGCATATTATAGCTAATTAAAGTAACTTGCAGCCTTTATAAATATCCTCTTTTCATGTCCGAAAATAAAGTAAGTATCCTTTCCGCATTTAAAACCATTATTTGGCCTAGACGAAAATTGGTGTTCATTGGTTTGGCATTAATTGTTGTGAGCAAGGCAGCCAGTTTTGTGGCCCCACTATCGCTTAAATATTTAATGGATGATATCATCCCGAACAAAAACGTAGCATTCCTAAAGATTTTGGTTACCGCGGTCGGTCTAGCCATTCTTGTGCAGGCGGTCACCTCATTTTTACTGACTAAAATACTCAGCGTTCAGGCGCAGTATCTTATTTCTGAATTAAGGGCGCAGGTACAGAAAAAAGTGCTTTCCCTTCCTATCCGTTTTTTTGACAACACTAAATCCGGATCTTTGGTTTCACGTATTATGAATGATGTGGAAGGCGTTCGAAATTTAATAGGTACTGGATTGGTGCAATTGGTTGGAGGAACAATTACTGCAGTGGTTTCCCTGATTCTACTGTTGCGGATTAGTTGGACAATGACCATTTTCACCCTAATTCCATTGGCCATTTTTGCTTTGATTGCATTAAAAGCTTTTAAAATAATTCGCCCCATTTTTAGAAATAGAGGGAAAATAAATGCCGAAGTAACCGGTCGGCTAACGGAAACCTTGGGCGGAGTTCGCGTTATCAAAGGATTTAATGCCGAAGAACAGGAAAATAAAATCTTTGAGGAGGGCGTGGAGCGACTTTTTCAAAACGTGAAAAAGAGTCTTACGGCTACCGCATTCATGACGAGTTCCTCTACGTTTCTTTTGGGCTTGGCGACTACGGGAATTATGGGTATTGGCGGTTATAAAATTATGATGGACGAATTGACCATTGGCGAATTCTTGACCTTTACCTTTTTATTGGGTCTTATGGTAGCACCTATAGTTCAGATGAGCAATATAGGTAGCCAATTGACAGAAGCTTTGGCGGGTCTGGACCGTACCGAAGAATTGATGAACATGACCCCTGAATCCGATGAAGAACACCGTACCCAATTCTTGGAAGATTTGGAAGGTAATATCATATTCAATGATGTATCCTTCGCCTACGAAGAGGATAAGGAGGTGCTCCATAACATTAGTTTTGAGGCGAAATCTGGAGAGGTTATTGCATTAGTGGGTAGTTCCGGGTCCGGTAAAAGTACCATTGCCGGCTTGGCGGCCACCTTTTTGAATCCACAATCGGGGAGCATTACCGTTGATGGTAAGGAT
>JBBSKR010000138.1:0-9319 GCA_038256135.1 Flavobacteriales bacterium
CAGACCTTTGATATCTCTTTGGTTTACACCGATAGCACAAAAATCATTACCGTTCATATGCAGGATAGCAATGTGAAAATCAGTGACGTTGAAGGTATGCCAAAACCCAATCTTATTGTCTACAATTCAAATGCGGAGGGCTATGGGGTCTTTCCTATTCAGCCACATAAGTTGTTACTGTTACAAGACCTTAAAAATGAAGTGACACGGGGCTATGCTTACATTAATGCATATGAGAATATGCTGAATGGAACACTAACGCCTATTTCTGCCTTGAAACTTTTCAAAAAGGCGCTTTCGGTTGAAACCAATGAATTATTGGTCCCTCTTATTTCTAGATATACAACCCGTATATTTTGGACATACCTTACGGATGAACAACGCATTACCTACCAAAAAGAGATTACCCAGCAAGTATGGTCAAAACTTCAAAAACCCCTTCCACCCAATATTAAAAAGGCCCTGTTCGCTGCATATAAATCCTTGGCATATACCGGACCCTCAAAGGAAAACCTGTTCAAGGTTTGGAACAAGGATCTTCAAATTTCAAATTTGAAACTTAATACGGATGATTATACGGAATTGGCAATGGACATTGTGCTATACGGACATTCTGAAAGGGATAAAATTTTAAACACTTCAAAAGAAGCACTAACGAACCCAGATAAATTGGAACGCTTTATTTTTCTACTCCCTTCACTATCGGATGATGTTCAGGTAAAAAATAAATTTTTCGAATCGTTAAAGCAAGAAAAGAATAGGGCTAAGGAATCCTGGGTGGCCAATGCGATGAATAATATGAACCATCCGCTTCATCAGAAGGAAGCAATTGCCTATTTGAGGCCTAGCCTTGACTTACTGGATGACATTCAAAAAACAGGTGATATTTTCTTCCCTAAGCGATGGTTGAACAGTACCGTTGGAAATTACAATTCGGCAGAAGCATATCAAATTTTACAGGATTTCCTTGTTGATAATCCCGATTTGAATCCGTCCCTAAAATTGAAATTATTACAGGCATCCGATGATTTGAGAAGAGCTCAATTAATACATAAAAGAGTGGACAAATCCGTGAATTAATAGAATTAGAAAGCCCTTTCAAAAAAAATAGAAAAGGGCTTTTTGTATAAAATTATTTTTGCTTACCTACTATAATTAGGGCTTTCCTTGGTAATGGTAACATCATGTGGATGGCTTTCATTGATGCCACTTGAGGTAATTTTCACGAACCTACCGGTATCCTGTAATGTAGCGATATCCTTGGCACCACAATAGCCCATTCCTGCCCTTAAGCCTCCAATGAATTGATGGATACTTTCGAATAAATCTCCTTTATAAGGCACACGCCCTACAATACCTTCTGGAACCAATTTTTTGATATCGTCCTCTACGTCTTGAAAATATCGGTCCTTACTACCTTGTTTCATTGCTTCAACAGAACCCATTCCCCTATAGGATTTAAACTTTCTACCTTCATAGATAATCGTTTCCCCTGGAGATTCCTTGGTACCTGCCAAAAGGGAACCTAACATCACGGAGTCTGCACCAGCTGCAATCGCTTTGGGAATATCACCGGTATAGCGTATTCCCCCATCTGCAATAACAGGAACCCCAGAGCCCTTAATGGCCGCAGCAACTTCCAATACAGCAGAAAATTGGGGAAAGCCGACCCCTGCCACTATCCTAGTAGTACATATGGATCCAGGCCCTATACCTACCTTAACCGCATCGGCCCCAGCTTCTACCAAATATTTGGCCGCCTCGCCCGTGGCAATATTTCCAACAATTACATCCAAATTCGGAAACCTTTTCTTTACTGCTTTCAATACAGCAACCACTCCTTTGGTATGCCCGTGTGCCGTGTCGATTACAACGGCATCTACACCGGCATTTACCAAGGCCTCTGCCCTTTCTAAAGCATCACCGGTAACTCCAAGAGCGGCCGCTACGCGTAATCTTCCGTACTGGTCCTTATTCGCAATAGGCTTTTGGGTCAATTTCGTAATGTCCCTAAAAGTAATCAAGCCTACTAGCTTGTTTTCCTTCGTAACGACAGGGAGTTTCTCTATTTTATGTTCTTGAAGTATATCTTCAGCTTCGGAGAGTGAGGTCCCTTCTTCCGTTGTTACCAAATTTTCAGAAGTCATCACCTCTGCAATTGGCCGTTCATTATTTTTTTCGAAACGCAGATCCCTATTGGTTACAATACCCAACAGTAGACCTGCATCATCCACAATCGGAATGCCCCCGATACTAAATTCCTTCATGCTGGCTTTCGCATCCTTCACTTTTGAGTTTAAAGGGAGGGTTACCGGGTCCAAAATCATTCCACTTTCAGCCCTTTTTACCTTTCTAACCTTCAAGGCCTGCTGTTCTATGCTCATGTTTTTATGCAAAACACCTATACCACCTTCCTGAGCCATAGCAATGGCCATCTTAGATTCCGTGACCGTATCCATGGCAGCGGAAATAATCGGAACATTGATCGTAATATTTCTTGTGAATTTCGTCTGAATATTCACTTCTCTTGGAAGTACTTCAGAGTAGGCAGGGACTAATAATACATCATCGTACGTTAGTCCTTCTCCTAAAATTTTATTTTGGTGGGCTTGCATAGCAATTAAGGATTTAATTGCGTGCAAATGTAGTGAATATTATTGGTTTCTATTCTGGACTAAACAGGATAATAAGCATACGAAAATCTTATAGTTTAAATTGAAGCGTGGTGTAAAAAGTTCTTGGCTCCGATGGAATAATACCTGGCCCGGGATACCCTGTAGCCCTACGTGTAAAATAACTATTGTTGAGTAGGTTATTGATACCTGCTTCCAATTTCCATTTTTTATAAGAATAGGACAACGAAAAATCCATAATAGCATAGGCCGGAATTTCGCCTTCTATACCTCTTTGGTTGTCGTTGACGTCTTGAGGAGCATTTGTGGCATCGGTAAATTGTTTCGATAAATAGGTATACTGAAAACTTCCCAATAGATTTCCATATCCAAAATTTAAACCTGTCTTTAAGTTTACAGCAGGTATAAATTCCACTTGGTTGCCTTCTACATTGGTTTCTTCTGAAGATAAATACTGGGAATTGGTCAAGGCTAAATTCACAAAATAGTTCAACTTTAATTTCTGACGGCTTGAAAAGAAGGTTTCTTTAACGCTCCAGATTGAAAAACTTTCTAACCCATATATAAAAGCAGTTCCAATGTTGCCACGAAAACGAACGATACGCCCAGTCTCTACTTCCTCCCCTACTGCATTGGTTCGAGTTTCACTTTTTAGCACCTCCCCCAGTCGATTATCGTACAGCAGCCCAAAAGCACTTACATCATAAGAAAATATATCCCTATACCTACCACGTGTTCCAAAGTCAGCGGTGAATCCATCTTCATCAGCGATATTCTCATCAACTTGAAATGAAGGGTTTACTACCCTGATATCAGTGAAGGTAACGGACCTGTAGTTTTGGGAAAAATTCCCATATAACTCTATGCTTGGGGCTATTTTGTACGTAGCTCCAAGACCCAACAAAAGAAACGAACGGTCAAAAGTTCTATTATCTTCGATTTCCTCGTTCAACACAGGGTTACCGGCCAAATCCAGTACTATATTCTTGTAACTTCCAATACTTTCGGTTTTAATATGCTCTAACCGAAAACCGGGAGTCAATGTGAATTTAGGGCTAATATTAAAGATGTTTTCCCCAAATAAAGCAAGATTAAAATTAGGAAAATTAAATTGTGACTGGCGCTCGTAATTAGGGAACATATCTTCTGCAAAATTGAAATCGGCATTTGCCGCAGCAGTCCCTGGCCCCTGCCTTTGTTCATTATCTGTCTTGTAGATTTTTGAACCTAAAAGCAAGGCCGATTCTGTAGCTCCAATTTTGTATCGTGTAAGTATTCGTGCCTCAGCTCCCCAGTTTTGAAAATTATCAACCAATAATTCTCGTGGTTCCTCTGGATCATCTGGTTGTGATACCCGGTTCGTACGAAAGCCCAAAGCACTTCTAGAGGCATCCAATCCAAAAACATTTAAGCTAAAATCGGTTTTTGGGGAGAATTGATGATCCAAACGTATGGAATACAATTTCCAGTCCACATCGAACCAATTTCTATTCCTATTGCTAAATGTGGGATCTTCAATAAATTGGGCATCGGTTAATCCTCCAGGTTGTTTGGCCAGATAATTCAGAAAAGTGGTTTCCAAGGTCAATTTTGTCCTATCCGTAACTTGGTAACCCAAATGCGTAAAAAAGTTTCTACTATTATAATCGGAATTAGGTCTAAATCCGTTTCCTTCCTTATAATTAAAATAAGTGTAATAACTTAGCCTACCAACAGTGCCGCTAAGACTATTGAAAGTAGTTTTCAAATTATAGGAACCTAAGGTCTGCCTACTTACCCATTCTATTTTTTTTGATGGATTTGGTTTTTTAAATTTAAAATTGACCAAGCCACCAAACTGGGTGCCATACTGTAATGAAGCAGCTCCCCTTACCACTTGAATTTCCTCTAAAGCTTCCGCTGGCGGCGTGTAATAACTCTCGGGATAGCCTAAGACATCTGCACTAATATCGTAGCCATTTTGGCGGGTGTTAAAATTTGCCGTTCGGTTTGGATCCAGTCCCCTACCACCAATATTCAGCTGAAGGCCCGCATCGCCATTATCATAAATATTTAGGCCCACGACCTGACTATAAATTTGTCTTGGGTTATTGGCGGCTAAATTTCCAGTAATCCCTTCGAGCAATACCACCTCACTTTTTTTACCTGCGTAAATGGCGGTACCCTCCACTTTCTTTAATTGTTTCAATGCAAAAACCGCTTCCCGCTTTCGGGTTAGCACTACTTCTGAAAGGTTTTGAGTCTGCAATCGTACCAGTTGGATATCAAACGTTAGGTCACGATCTAACGTGAGTTTTTTTTCCAAAACTTCATATTCGTAGGCAAAGATTACAACTGAATATTTTCCTCCAGGGATATTTTCAAATTCAAAATAGCCGTTTGAATTGGATGTTTCCAATCTTTCCAACTGCCTTATGTACACCTCTGCATCTGAAATTGGTTCGCCCACTTCATTTGTAATATTTCCAGAAACACTTAATTGACCCCATACTGGGAATGTCAAAAAGAGTACTGCTAGATAACTATATTCCCTTAATCTCATCTTTAAGTGGTATTATCCAATTTTTATGTGAAAACGATTCCTTTTCCTGTGCTAAATCGACTTTTGGGTCAATATATGTTGTGCTTAATCTTCCATTTAGGCTTACCTGACTATCTACATATACCTGCACATTATTATGGCCGTCCTTCTCAAAATGTTGTTTTAGGTGGTTTGCAAATTCCAAAATGAAATCGGGCTGAAATGCCATTTGTTTTTCTTGAAACGGGGTTAAAAAATCTGAATTATCCACATAGAACCATCTTCCCGTATCCCCATTTACAATTTTAAACTGTGCGTACCCAGATTTTTCCATCAACATTACGCGCCATGAAAATCGATATCCCTCTTCTGTCCAAAACAGTTCTCCTGGATAAAGTAAGTACCTAAAAGGGAATAATAATTGAATACCGAAGAAAATGGCTATCACTAAATATTTCGCATTTCTTGTCCATCCAGAAACACCCGTCAATTCCTTTTGATTGTTAAAATGATATATTTTGATCTTGAAATTTTTCGTAAAAAAAGTAATTATTTTAAGATGCACAGAAGCATCAAAAAAGATCAGGGCAGAGACAATCATTATGTAAGGAAACATTCCTATAGGAAAAAGAACGTGCGTTAGCACATGGAAAACGACCACCAGAATAAAGGCAAATGGCCTTGTTTTTCTATATAACAATAGGAATGGAATTGTCAAATCATATGCAGCTCCGGTCCAACTAAAAGCGTATTGTACCCATTCTTGACTCAGCATATTGCCAATAAGTGGAATATCGAATTTAGAGGGCAGCCATATTTTTAAAGGCATGGCGTTCAATAACCAGTCTGAATTCAGTTTAGCCAAGCCTGCATAAAAATAAACGATGACCAATAGTAGCTTAATACTGTTTATGTTCCAAGCTGGTATATATTGAAAAGCTTTTTTCGGATCAGTAGCTGCATCAACCGAGAAGTAGGCATTTGCGGGAATAAAAATCATCAAAAAACTTAAGACACTTATGAAGTAATAATGGTTTAAGTAGGTGGTCTTATCCATAAGCTCTATATAGGTAAAGCTGAAAAAGAAAATAATAATGGCCATTTTGTAGCGGTAGCCTATTGCTACAAAAATGGCGGCTAACCCACAAAGAGCGAAAATCAGATAGGTATAGGGACCTATTGGTTTGACCCATTCAAAACCGTAATAGGAAAAAAAGAATTTAGGTTGAATATATAGCTTATCGATCCATCCATAGCTCCAAAATCGAATGATACTAAATAACATCATTAAACCAAATAAAACACGAAAGACCGCCAAAGGGGCGGCCTCTACAGGAGCTTTTATATGTTTATTTATGAAGGATGTCATTAATCGCCATCTGCATCTACAAAATCAACGCTTATGCTCATGGCCGAAACCATATCCACCTTTAGCATTGGTACCGCCTTTTGCACTTGATCATAGGCCAATAACATTGCGGTTGGAGGTGTATTATTTTCGATTTCCGATCGAAAAGGGGTCAAGCCCTTTACCATATCCCTTGCCGTATTGAATTGATTGTTTATGAGTGTTTTCAAATCTTCCCCGTTTTTAACGGTATTTAAAACGTCAAGATAGGATGCTAAACTTTCGCCCCTAGTGCTAGCGTCATAATGTTTACCATTGAAAAAATCCTGCACTGCGTTGAGGCCCTCTAAGAACAATTCGTTGGAAACCTCACTCTCATAATATCCTTCAACGTTTCCTGGAAGTGTACTTCCAGAAAAAACGCCTAAGGGAATACCCATTTTACCCGCCCTTAGAAATTTTTCATAGTAGAAGATATAATCATTCACCATACGATCAACGGATGCCGTAGCCGATGCACCATCATTAGCCACAAAAGTGTCCCTATATCCCTGCTTCCATCCTGCCAAGACATCATTTGTGAGGGTGGTCATATCATTAAGTACAGAGTCTATATATGCAAACCTAGCCTCTTGATCTGTATCGTTATACTTGGCAACGATCGCTGCATCATCGGTTCCTAATCCGTTGATCAAATAATCCAAAGCAGGAAAGCCTTTGGCATCCCTGTTAGAGGATAAAGAAAGATTATAGGTTCCAGAAGCAATAAAATCCGAAATTTTCTGACCATCCGTTGGATAAATATTCATATTTAAACGGAGTCCTACAGTTTCGGCAGGACCAATTTCAAACATCGAAACATGTTGCCAGGTCTTGTACGCCGTTAGCCAAGAAGTACGCAGATTAAGTAGGTTTCCCTCATTGGGATTTGTCTTAAATGCATCAAAAGAGGCATTAAGCACAGTCATTTCAGAAGAAAATGCCTCATACGAAGGAATAATAATATTATCCGCCCAATTGGTCAACATCGTACTCCTTTCAAATGTCACCTCAAAACCTGGTTCCGGCATAGGCTCGTCCGTATCCATATCAGATGAACAGGCTCCCAGTAAAGCGATAACAATCAAAATTCCCCAAAACTTTTTCATTTACTTATTTTTATTTATTCTAATTAAACACAAAAATAAAAAAAGGAACTCTAACCTTATAATTGTTGTGTCACTTTTTTATTAACATAACCTCAACATATAATTATTCTGATGCCTGTTCCAATGTAAAGTCGAATCGAGCCGAAATATCGGTCGCAATAGCTTCTAAGGTAGTGGGTTCAACATCCCAAAGGCCATTTGCGCCATCATCCAATACATCTGCCAAGAAAGCATCGACTTCCACCTTACTGAAATAAGGTTCGTTTGTATTCGGTTTTCTAGTAAACTGCAAACTATAGATAAAGCCATACCCTTCCGATAAATCATGAAATGCCGCACCATAATCGGGAGTTTCTTGAGCAATTAGATTTTTAGCTTGCTGTAAATAATACACAGAGCGTATTCCAATTATCTCAGAAATCTTTTGCTTGATTATTTCTGCCTGAGCATTCCTAACATCATATTTCTTTGCCACAATAGCGGCTCTTCCTAATTTGAAGGCCTGAAAAATCTCATCAGCAATTCCTTGAAAATCATTGTCACCTTCAACCCTTCCAATATACTTGTTCAAAAAGCTGTCCGCTCCCAAATCTGCATTTGGATTTGCTGCATCTGCATTTAAACCATAAACATAACCATAGGCTTCATCCCATTTATGCTCCATATTGGTATAGGATTGACCTTCAGATACAGTATCTGCATCATTGTCCTCCTTGTTGGAGCCGGCATCCAGGACAGCAGGACTTAGGTAGTTATTCAAGACTTGGTCCGTCACCAAAGCGCCGATCAATCCTTTGGTCCATAATTGATCGTATTCCAAACCTTTTGCATTTACATAACGTGTAGCCGAGCCATCAGCAATCTGACCTGCCACGCCAGGAGCCGCCGAAACTTGCCAATTAGGAAAAATTTCCTCGGCTTGAGCTACCATCCAACTATCAAAATCCGAACGGATTAACGCCTGATTGGTAGCATTGGAAGAAAAATAATCTGCAGAAGCCGCTGTTTTACTGCGTATGTTCTTATCGGAACTATTCAGCATACCATCATCAAAATTCATGGCACCTTGTTCGTGTGAAAACATAGCGGTTAATTCCTCTGCGGTAATCGTTGGATTAAGCAATGCCCCGATAATTTCTTCACCCATTAATAATCTAGTTATCTGACCATCGAAGTTTACTGTACTCTCCCCATTTCTTACAAAGGAATAAGTAGCAGGATTCTCGATAGCCGTCTCACATGGGGCACAACTGCCACCACAGTCAATGGCAGCTTCATCGCCGTTGAGTATGCCATCTGCACAGGTTGCCACCTCAGCCATACCATCATCAGAACTACAAGAAATAACCAGTAGGCCAGTTACCGCAATCAAAGTAAAAACAATTTTCTTCATCTTAATCTTAAAGTTTATTTAGACTTGTTATAAATTGATGCACAAATCTAAAACATGATTCAAATAAAAACAAATTATTTGTATTAAATCTAAATAAACTTAGTGATGTATCCTTTAGGAAATTATAGGGCACTTAAATTCAGAAAGTTAGGTTAATGATAGCTCGAAAATAATTCAGTCGCTTTATTGTAAGCGGCTTCAAAGGCCATCCAATTGACACCTGTTTTCCCTTTTTTATCAGTAAAATAAGAGAGCATTTTTTCTGTAGGCATATTA